>RFKT01000236.1 GCA_003694225.1 Candidatus Dadabacteria bacterium | reverse complement strand
CCTTCCAGTATGTCCTTCGGCTACTATAGCCATTAATTTGGAAGAGGCTCTTTTGTCCATAAATTCCCTACGAATGTACTTAGGATCCATAGGAGTGCCAGACATTAGGCAGGAAAAATTAGCTCCTCGACCTATCTTTGTCCCGGCTTTCACCCTCTCATAATCCTTCGGTCTTCCAACTTTGACCGTAAACCTATAACCCCCATCTTCTATAATAGGCTCGACATAGGCTTCCTTTCCTTTCTTGGTTGAAAGCATAAATGTTGATGCAAGCGGGACATCTATATCTTTATACGCAGGATTTGGGCTTTTTACCGTTCTTACCCAGATCCACGCTATAACTGTAAGCTCCTTTCCCTCATATTCCTTAAGATCTGGGCGTTCCCTTACCATTTCTTCGGTTATCTTTACCTTTGGATAAAGGTGTCCAATCCGTTTTTCTGCTTCATCCCGCATCCACTTTCCGTAATGCCTTACATCCTCTGCTAGCCCCTCTGCTCCACGCCACCTGCTGTTAAACAGCTCTTTATTCTGTTTTGTTACTGGATTTACAGGGGGCATATTACGAAACTTAGGCGGTATCTCTATCAGTGCCTTATTTATTAAGACAGCTACCGGATTTAGATCTGAGGCGTAGGCTTTAAGCCCAAGCCTCTGTGCCTCAAGCGGGATCGAACCTCCACCTGCAAATGGATCGTGAAAGGCTGGCAAGTGGTCCGGATCAAAGAGCTCTTTTGCTCTAGGATGATCCCTGTTCTCTTGGCATGTTCTCTTCCAACACTTCCAGATCTCTTTTCTCGCCCTTTCTAAGACCTCTTCATTTGTAGTGTTTTCCCATACAACCAGATCCTCGATAATCTTAAAGAGCCTCTCTCTCTCCCTATTCTGCTCCTCCTCCGTTGGAAAAAGCTCTGGATATGATGAGGGATCATCTACCATCTGAGCGAAGAGAACCGCCCGTGCGGCTGCAAGGGGGCGCCTCGCCCACCAGAGGTGCAGTGTAGATGGATGACCGTGGCGGATAGACTTCTCCCTTGCTGATGCTTTGTTGATGACATCAAGGGGCAGCGCTACTTCGATAAGTTTTTTCTTCATAAAATAATCTCCCTCACAAATCCTTGTAAAGCATTATGCGGAGGGTGAAGGCACCTTGCTTGCACGAAACAGCTCAACACCCCGCATCATCATCCCCCATAAAGGTCTCTTTTAACCGGAAGATATCTTCCAGTTTAAGCCCTTTTTTATTCGCATTCCACAGGATTAAAGCCTCTTTCAATCAACTCACTAAATTTATAGTTAACACTCGTTGCCCCAAAATCAGGTTCTCTACGAAAGGGATTCTTTACGTAATAAACCTTATAGTCCGTATTGTCAATAAATTCTACTACAGCCAATATATAGTCATCTGGTTTATTTAAGGAGCAGAGAATCTCATTTTTCGTAACTGTTATTGTGTCAGCACCGCTTACCCTGCCCTTTACCTCAATAAATCTAAGCTTGCCCGTAGAGGGATTCTTGCTTTCAATGTCATAACCGAGCTTCTCTGCTTCCTTATCTACAGGAATAAAGCCAAGTTTTCTTTCTATCTCCATTACGATCTCCCGCGCTTTAGCGGCAGATGCTTGGGTATCAGTGGGAGGGGATGTATAGCTTTCAGCATCACCATCACTTTTAATTTTTGCTAGCAGGCCAGCTGGCACAACCACTACCCCACCGAGCACAATTGGCGCTTGCGCGTTCAATCTGCTTTCTTTCTCTAGATCTTCCATACGCTTTTGATAACGGCTACTCAGTTCTTCAGCCTTCTCTCTCGCTTTCTGAGATGTTATCCGACCAACTGGTTTGTTGGTTAGCTCTTTAAGCTTAAGTTGTTCAGCCGTATAATCCCAATAGGAGATCTCTCTAAGCAAACGTTCCTTTACCGCAATACGTGTTTTTTCTATAAGTTCGTGTCGCTGTTTCCTTACCTCATCGAAATGGTCTTTCGCTGGTCCATTGACTGCATAAGCTACGGCTTTGCTCTCAAGTTCCTTGTCGATCCATTGAAACTCGGGGAGAGATAGGAGATATTCAATAGATGGTTCATCCTCTCTCAGAGGACGATAATCTAAGTAAGGTGCATAGTTTAACTTACAAATTTTCCCCTCGCAATCTATCTCAACATAGAGCACTCTCTTAGAGGCCACTCTTGGTTCCCCTATAGATGTAGTGTGTCCATCTGTTATGGAGTGCTCAAGGTAGAAGAGAACTCTGGGCAGTGAATGGGCATTAATCTCATCGACGAGTACGGTTCCTTTTCTCAAGAGATCCCTATTTTGCTCTAAAATAATATCAATTGTGGCATCCATTAATGGATGCCCCGGACATAAAAAAGCCGCCTGCGGCTTCCCGCGAACAGCAACCAGTTCCTTCTCAAATGTAACTCTTTCATACCTTTTGCTTACCGGTGCGCCGTGGCCTATCTCCCTGTCTCTGTCGATAATCTTGTTCGGAACGCGTGTTATCTCATATCTTCTACCTTCTCTTTCATGGATTTGCCCCCCTAGATGTTTAAAGGCTTCTAGAAAAAACGATTCAACATAATGAGGTTGAAGCTTTCTTGCTTCTGCTCGCTCCATTTCTTGCCGGATTTGATGAAGTTTGGTAGTATCGATAATATCTCGTACGAGAGCCCTCTCTTCTAATAGTTCCTGCAGATGCGTTTGGTCTAGTGCCCCATCTATTTTTTTAAACAAGCGTTCTCTTACTTCAGCGGAATCATTATACTGGATAGCTTCTAGTAGTAGCTCTCTCAGCGGCCTTCCCTCAAAATGCAGTTTCCCTAGTACATTAAAAACCCTTCCACCGAGCGCTTTCCTAGCGGTTTCTATCTTTTCTAGCAGTCTTTTGTATACAACACCCTCCTTTGTATCTGCTGAAACCAGATTCCAACAGTAACAGACTTCTGTTTGCCCGATACGGTGTATACGGCCGAATCGCTGTTCTAGCCTATTAGGATTCCAAGGTAGATCATAATTGACCATTAGATGTGCGCGTTGAAGATTTATTCCTTCACCAGCGGCGTCTGTAGCCAGAAGAATCTTTACTTCAGCATGGTTTAAAAACCTCTCTTGAGCTTTGATCCTTTCCTCCCTTAGTAAACTTCCATGAATTACCTCTACAGCCTCTTCTTTTCCTAAAAGACAGGTGATTTTTTTATATAGATAGTTCAGCGTGTCTTTATATTCAGTAAATACAACAAGTTTGGGAGTGTTTGATTGTTCAGATG
>RFKT01000235.1 GCA_003694225.1 Candidatus Dadabacteria bacterium | reverse complement strand
GCTTTAAGAGGCTGTCCAGGCTAATACATCATACGGTGTTCAACGTTTAATGGTTAGGAGGTGTTTCCATGAAAAAAATCATTTATTTATTATCACTATTTTTTCTAGCTGTATCTGTATCAGCGCAACCTGTATCTGATAGAAGCCCAGTTTATGGCTTTGATTTTATAGGTGCAACATGGCAGAACACATGGCACTATACTGAATCATCTGAGAAGTTTTATGGGATGTTTTCAGGATACGATGTAGCAGCCCAGCCGTATACCCTTACACGAGATGTAAAGGCAAAGGAGCTATGGTTTGTCTGGGATGGCTTTGGGGCAAGTACGCCAACAGGTCCTTATTCTCCAGATAGTTATACAGTTAATATCTTTTCAAGTTATTACGCTTTTCAGACAAACCCACTTCAAGGCGATATACTTAATTACACACTTAATCTCCCCGACCTTGGGGATCCAGTAAATCCATACGGAATGGATGTTTTTGGTGATCCAACTTGGCTTATGGGATTTGATATATCGCAATTTAATATTACTCTTAATGCCAATCAAGAGTACTTCTACCTTGTATATGGAACGGGTCAGTTTAATGTAGCTGCCTCAGGAATCCAAGATTCATGGCTCCCGGGACCAGCTGGATATTTAGGCTCTTCTTTTAATGGAGGGCCATTTAGTGGCGGTTATGGCCTGTGGCCACTAGGATATAGGCTTGTAGGGGAAAAACCTAAAAAATGTCAGAAACTCGCGTTTGGGACAGGAGGCACATGCTAAGTTTATAAATGTGTATCTTTGACATTTCATATCAAAGCGGTAATTTCTAGAGGCATCTTAAAGCATTAAGATGCCTTTTTTGTGTTATTGGCCCCTAAATATACTTAATAATAGGAGTAATATCGTGTATTCGTTAAATAGGAAATGTATTCGTTTTCCTTAATCTCTTTTACTTGATGGAGTGGAGCTTACGGTACAATCTTTTGCCTACAACACTGCGGCACCCAGCAACATAGAAGCATTACCGGGCATCAGGCTTCCTATTAGATTGCAGTAGAGCTATCGTAGGATTCAAAGCTACTGCGTTAATAATGGATTTAGTTTGTGATCCCGAGGGGTGTTTTTGCCTCGGCTGTTCTTAGAGGACCTCCCAAGCCTTAGGAAGGGTGAGGTGAAGATAAATAGCGATTGTCAACTGTGACATATCGATAATTATGTGAGCTTAAACTCGAAGCATTTACGAGTGTCATTAAGACAGAGATACCTCTCTGCTGCTCATTTATAAGGTCGCATTTCTTTCCGGCCAATTACAAAAAGCAGAAGTTTCGTGCTAAACAGTCATGAATGTAGCCTAATGCCTTTTGGAGCGTAGGAAAGCACCTCACCTAATATGCAATCTTAAAAGCCTGCGCTCCGTAGGCCTTTATAAGAGTTCTTCGACGGCGTGTAGACATACTGCCTGTATAAACCACCATGACACTTCCCATGATACAGCCTAAAAACACAATAAGTATAGACTAGTCCTTCACCTTTTTGTAAAAAAGGACGTAATAAAGAGACACCCGTAGCTATTCTTCCCTAGCAGGCTGAATTTTTAGGAAAACTCTTGGGTGTCCAGTTTGGATCTATTTATCTTCAGGCTCCAAGAAATTAACTCGCCAACAATTAAGAAGAAGAGAGCGCAGGGAAACACTAAAATAGACGTATCAGCACTAAAAGATCCTGTCACTATTAAGTATAAGGCGCTTCCTAAACCACCAATTAAACTGGCAAGAACCCCCGCTTGTCCAACTTTAAAGATCAAAGAAGCTAAGAGTGCGGGCGAAACAGCTAAAATTTAAAAAGGATACTAGCAGCCAATGCATTTGCTTTAAAGTCAAATTTCTCATGAAAATATTGCGAAATCGTAATAAATCCTCTCTTGTCCGCTATTTCTTTAATCTTACCTGCTGACATTCCTAGACAAATCATTCCAAGCGCAAATCCAATCCAAAACCAAATAGCTGAAAAGCCTAAGTCATAAGCAAGGCTTGCCTGTTCAACTAATAGAACACCTCCAATAACTGCTGTAATAGAAGCTGTAGTTTGAAAAAGCCCTTCTTTTCTCTCTGCTATTAAATAACCAGAAGGAGTCAGGCCTTTAGCTGACGGAAAACCAATTAAAAGGACTATCGTAAAATATAGCGCAACTAAAAATAAAACCAAAAATCCCTCATCTGCCATCTCAAATTCCCCCATAGAATCATATAAAGCAAACATAATTTCTGAACTCGTGTCAAATCCTGCTGAAGTGTTAAAGAGAAATGGCATTTCAGAAGATTAAGCTCTTCCCCTCCATCTCCTCAGGCGGGTCTATCTCCATTATATGAAGGAGAGTCGGCGCCACATCGCAGAGGGCTCCTCCTTCCCTTAGGGTGATATCCGTGCCATAGCCGTAAAGGACTACAGGCACAGGGAAGGTGGTATGGGCAGTATGGGGCTTCCCGGTTTCTGGATCCTCCATAAGCTCGCAGTTTCCGTGATCGGCTATAAGAAGCATCCTGCCTCCCGCCGCATCAAGCGCAGCCACTATCTCCCTTACACACGCATCAACTGTCTCCACAGCTTTTATAGCGGCAGCTATCACCCCCGTATGCCCCACCATGTCACAGTTTGCAAAGTTAACAACTATAAAGCCATAGGCCCCGCTTTTTATGGCATCAATAACTATATCCTTTACAGGATAGGCGCTCATCTCAGGCTTTAAGTCGTATGTCTTTATATCCCTTGGAGAAGGGATAAGCTTCCTATCCTCACCCTTAAAAGGCTCCTCTACCATCCCATTAAAGAAATAGGTTACATGCGGATACTTTTCGGTCTCCGCAGTCCGAAGCTGGCGTATGCCTAACCTTGAAAGATATTCGCCTAAGTGATTCCTTATCTCCTGATTGGAAAATATAAAGGGAAATGTAAAATTGGTGTCGTATTCAGTAAAAGACAGAAGATGGTCGGATGGCAGAGGGTTAATACCACGGTGAAAATGAGGAAACTCTTCCAAATGGAATGCAGACACAAGCTGGCGCATCCGATCCGCCCGGAAATTAAAGAATAATATCGAATCGCCCTCTTTTACCGGCTCGCATTCCACAACAACAGGCTCAAGAAACTCGTCTGTAATGCCTTTTTCATAAGAATCCCTTATGTAGTCTTCTACATCATTAACCCTCTCTCCTTCCCCAAGTGCGATAACACGCCAAGCCTTTTCAGTTCTCTGCCATCTCTTGTCCCGATCCATTGCGTAGTATCTGCCGGATATACTCCCTATCACACAACGTGGTTCGTTCTTGCATACCGCCAAGAGATCCCTTACCTGCTCCAGAGCGGCAGTCGGAGCAGTATCTCTTCCATCTGTAATCAGGTGGATCACTACTTTTGAAATGTCAGATGCAAGAAGCTTTTTTATAACCGCAAAGAGGTGATCAGAGTGGGAATGAACCCCGCCATCGCTAAAAAGCCCTATGAGATGAACTGCTGAACCATCTCCTACATGCCCCAGAAAATTCTGAAAAGTATCGCTCCTATCCAAGCATCCTTCCTTAAGCTCTCTGCTAATGCGCACAAGCCACTGCTCAACAACCCTTCCAGCCCCAATATTCAGATGGCCCACCTCAGAGTTTCCCATTGTGCCCGCTGGAAGCCCCACATACTCGCCATCTGTCCTAAGCGTAGACGACGGATATCTGCTAATCAATCCCTTCAACGTGGGTGCCTGAGCCATAGCAAATGCGTTTGCCTTTGGGTTGGGATTTAACCCTAAACCGTCAAGTATGCACAGTACAGTTACACTCATGGGGTGCTAAACCTTGCAGAAAGCGGTTTTCCATTACTCTCTTCTTTTTGCGGATCTCTTTCTCCTTTTAAGGTAATCTCGGAGTCAATTAACCGCTGCCAAAGGATAGCCGACTCTTTATAGTTTCCAAGAAGGTTGGAGTATCTTCCTTTAAGGTAGATAAGCGCTCTTATCTCTTCTTCGTATGAAAGCTCATCTTCATTGCTTAAAATCGACTCCAGATCCGCTATCTCCACTCCGGCTTCTTCCACCATATTTAATTTTAAATATAGCCGTATAAGATCAAGTCTCGCTTTTACCTGCAGCTTCCCGGTAGATTCCTTTATGCAAGCCTTAATCGCCGAAATAGCCCTTTCAGGCTGGCCTGCCTGGAGCCACAATTCCGCCGCCTCTTGCCAATAGCAAGGGTCTTTACTGTGGTTAAACGCCGAAGCCAAAAGCTTTGCCGCCTCTTCCACAGCTCCCTCCTTGGCGCAAATAGAAGAAAGGTAGTAAAGAGCCGGGACAAAAGCAGGATTTTTCTTTATAAATTTTCTAAGTTCTGATTTAAGCAGGCTGCGATCGTTTTCGTTCTGGATTATAAGCGCTTTTAGCTTAAGCCTAAGCTCTGTATCCTCTATATCATCCTTGTCCGCGCCAAGTTTTCCAGCCATCTGATTATACTCTAAGGCATCCTGAATCCTACCTATGCTTTCAGAGAGATCCCTCGCCATAATGGCCGCTTTCTTGTTAGGGCTATGGTAGAGGATTAAAGCTAGGTTATCTATCGCCGCTGTCTTATTTTGAAGCCTAAGGTTTATCTCTGCGGCGCGAAAAAGCACCTCTATACTTGTTGAATCCACAGCCCGCGCCGCATCTATTACCTTAAGCGCACCCCGAAGATCTCCATCGCCTTCTAATGACCTGCTAAGCTCTATGCGAGCTGTGATATTGTCTGGATCTTTGGCAATTATCGCCTCCCACTTTTGCTTTGCCTGAAGCCACTCGCCAGATGCAAGAAGGTCTCGGGCTTCTCTTTCAAGGGCGGCTGAATATGCCCTTTTTCGCTCTGAATCCCGCAGAACTTTCTCCCGCCAAAATGCCTTTAACCCGAAATAAAGAGCGAACAGGGAAGAGAAAACCATCCCGGCCAAAAAAACCGATATCAATATGATTGCAGCAGGTGCGGTAATCTTGCTTTCACCGCCTGTATATACCGTAATAGGCTTCGGGTTCAGGTAAAAGATATAGCAACTGAGCCCGATTACAATCAAAACTATTATCAGTTTAAT
>RFKT01000030.1 GCA_003694225.1 Candidatus Dadabacteria bacterium | reverse complement strand
TCCTAGATCAATCCTTCTCTTATAATTAAAGCACCAAAAGGAAAATCTTTCAGGAAGCAATGCCGATATAGGCAGTTTAATAATCTGATGCGTTAAGGGGATCAGTGTGGCTTGTAAAAAGCTCTGCTCCGTCATTTACCCCGTCTCCGTCTGTATCTTTGAGAGTAGGATCGGTGCCAAACCTTGTAAGCTCAAATTTGTCATAGACACCATCTCCATCTGAATCGGTTCTCGGGGCTTTTAAGATATATGAGCCGTCAATGAATTCCTTAACTTTTTCAAATAGCTTGTCATAGCCCTTTGAGTTTGGATGCACCATATCTGTTGACAGCTGCCGGGTCTTTAGTACATCAAACCTAAGCGATGCAAATCCTTTAATTGCGTTATTTAGCTCGTCAACCCACTCATTTTGAAAGGAGCGCCTTGTTTTAGTCACTCTTGCTACTACAGCTACGGCTCCTTTCCGGGAAGCAAACCTCTTCATTGATTTAATAATGGCCGCCACCTTAGTGGCCGAGTCATCAGTCCAGTAGTTGTTAAGGCCGCAGTTTATAAATACGAGGTCGTATTTTGTTGCGCCGTAGGTAAGGTGCTTTAAGGTTCTTCTAAGTTTTGTCCTTATCGTCTGGCACGTTTTGCCCGGAAGCCCAAAATTTTTTACATTATGGGGGATTCCGAGATTCTTTAGATATCTGTTTAGCCTTAACGGCCATCCCCCAACAGTCTTTCCGCTTCTGTCTGTCTTAGAGCTTGTATCGTCTCCACGCCCTTTGGTGACACTGTCGCCAAACGTTGCTATCTTAAATACCCCATCGCATCCGCCGTTTCTATCAGGATAAGTGCTGGAGATAAGGGGACAAGGGTAAGCTTGAGGCTCAAGAAAGAAGGCCAAGGCGACAACACAAAGTGCCGCAAAAACAAAAATATGTTTATTTTCCTTCATGCTATTTACTGTGCCCAAAACTACCACAGATTTGATGATCCAAAAGGCCTTACCGCTCCCAAAAACCCCAAAAGGTAAATAGCGCCTCCTCTGTCTTTTGCAACATCCCGATATCTCAGGATAAAGTGAAATGGTTTAGGATGTCAAGGTAACGGCCAAATTTAGGGGATATGTAACTGCTTTTTTCCCATATAAAATGGCGCTCGTATGGGACTTATAATTTGGATTCTTATAGCGCTTCTTGGAGGCCTTTATATTACTGGCCCTATAGCAGACCCGGATCTTTGGTGGCATATAACGACAGGAAGGTGGATTATTGCCCACCGTGCCGTGCCGGTTGTTGACCATTGGAATATGTTTGGAGCTGGCAAGGAGTGGAGGGCTTATTCTTGGCTCTGTGAGGTTTTGTTTGCGGCTATTGAGCGCCTTTATGGAGTAGAGGGGCTTATGTTCTTAAAGGCTGCTTTTGGCGTTATGGTTTCGCTTTCTCTGTGCTATGCCTTTGGCCGTATAGCGAAAGACTGGATGTTCGGCTCTCTTTTAGGATTGTATGCAACTGTTTCTTTATTTAACCACTTTACTTTAAGGCCTCAGGCGGTTACATGGGCACTTTTTGCGGTGGCTCTTTGCTTTGCGGATAGCTTTGCGGAGGGAAGGGCAAGAGGCAAGGCTTTAGCCATGCTTTGCGTCGTGTCTCTTTTCTGGGCTAACATCCACATTACATCAATATTTGGGATATTGGCCGTTTTTTTGTGGTGTGCCGGAGCTGGCGGAAGCCTTTCTCTCTCCTTGAAGCCTTCGCTTTTTATGGCGGTGTTTCTCCTTTTTACGCCGTATTTCGGGGGAGAGGTCTTTTCTCTTATATCTCAGAGCACACATCCCTTTTCCTACAGTACTGTAGCAGAGTTTCAGCCGGCTCAGATAAACCACTACTCAACGGGGTTTCTTGTTATATTGCTTGCAGTTTATTTTATCTTCCTTCACTTTAGAGCCAGTACCTTCCCTAAGGCGCACCTTTTGATGGTAGCGCTTTTTGCCTTTATGGGATTGGCTGTGATTAAGTTTATGCCCTACGGCGTAATAGCTGCTGGAGCGGCTATAGCCTATCTATGGCGGCAAAATGAAGGCTCAGAGTGCGGCTTAGGCATGCTTGGAAGAGGGCTTTTAAGGCTTAGGGAGATCTACTTTTCCCATATTGAGGGAAACGGCTTTGCGGTGTTTGTGCTTGCGCTATGTGCGGTGCATGTGGCTGGGATTTCCGGGAGCCCGCTTCTTTCCTATGCTCAGCTTCCTGTAAAGGCGGTTGATTTTATCGAGAAACATCATCTGCCCAAGCCTATACTTAATCTTTTTGGTGACGGCGGCTATCTGATGTATAGGTATAGCAGAGAGGATGGAACCCCTAAGATGCTGGTTGCTATTGATGGAAGGACCAATGTGGTGCCTTTTGAGATTATGAAAAAGCACAGCTCTGCTGTAAGGGGCAGGCTTGATTGGAAGGAGTATTTTAATGCGGTAAAGCCAAATACTGTGCTTTGGAGGACGGAGGGGCCTCTTACTGCGATATTGAAAGAGACCGGCAACTGGTGCATGGTGTATAGGGATGGGGATCTAGATAGGGGACACGTAGTTTTTGTTAAAGAGGAGTTTTCTAACGGTCTTCCCTGCCTTTAAGCTGTTATTAACCTTTGCGTGGCTTTATGGAGGAGAGAGAAGATATACTGGCTCCCTATGCAGGTCGGATTAGCTATGGGGCGCTTTTAAAGTTAAGGGAAAAGAGAGGAAGGGAGCATATCTGGATAGATCCTTGGGACGAATTAAGGGGGCTTTTAAGTTTTCTTCCCCGCATTCAGGCTAAATCTGTTTGTCTTGATAGTGATATAGTTTCTATTGGAGACAGATCTGAGGTTTCACAGGATGTTATAGACATAATTGAAAAGTGTATCTGCGCCCTCATCCCTTGGCGGAAGGGGCCTTACAGCCTTTTTGGGCGGGTTATTGATTCTGAGTGGAGATCGGATCTTAAATGGAATCGGATAGAGCCATTTTTAGATGATCCTCACGAAAAGAAGGTAGCTGATATTGGTGGGAATAACGGATATTTCCTGTTTAGAATGGCTAATTACTCGCCTAAGCTTATGGTCAACTTTGATCCTAACGGAAGGTTTTACTATCAGTTTGAGCTTTTGCACAGGTTTTCCGGTGTGGATAATATGCAGCATGAAGTGCTTGGCGTTGAGGACGTGCATCTCTTTGAGAATTTCTTTGATATCGTCCTTTTTATGGGAGTTATATACCACTGCAGAGACCCCCTTGGCGCTTTGAGGCAGGTCTATACATGTCTTAAGCCGGGCGGGCAGATGATCTTTGAGAGCCTCGCTTTGCCGGGCCGGAAACCCGTCTCTCTCACTCCTCCTGGGCGGTACGGGAAGATGAGAAACGCTT
>RFKT01000234.1 GCA_003694225.1 Candidatus Dadabacteria bacterium | reverse complement strand
GCATATCACCTTAAGTGTAATTGACGAAATAAAGTCGCTCAATTGATAAAATTTCCGCTAAGCTGCTAAATTATATAAGCATCTCACCCTCTAGGGCGAACATATAATTAACCAAGGTATGATTTAGGTCATAATAGGAGTTCCTAAAACCGCTTTCACTATGGCCAGCAAATGTGGGGAGATTTGCCCCAAACACTGTATTATTTTACCTCGGTTTTATACTATCTACCTAACTTGATTGATGTTCTAATAAGGACTATAGATAATATCGCTAAATCCCAATTTAAATTTTGGAATTAACACCTATTATGAAAAGCCTACTGGCACTTATTTTCGGCATAACAGTGTCTCTCCTTTTGGGGGAAGCCGGAATAAGGCTCTATCTCCACCTAGCTAAGGTAAAAGATCACCGTTCCCTAACACCTATCTTTTACTACGCCCCAGCTAACTCAGATTCTCTTATCAACTATCCTACAAAGTCCAATGTAATCTTTAAGATTGCGGCTATTGGAGATTCATTTACATTCCCGCACGCAATGCAGTTTGATGATTGCTATTCAAAGAGGCTTGAGCGGATGCTTAACCTCAACGGCGGTGGGGCAGTGGTTACAAACTATGGGGTAGCCGGATATTCGACACGTGAGGAGGTTCAGCTGGCAAAAAAGGCGCTAAGCGATGGGGCAAAACTTATAATCTTACAAATTACCCTCAACGATCCTGAGTTTGAGCATATGTCAAGGCTTGCGATGCTCCATCCCGAAAAGTATACCTTCGGGCGTTTCAATAGGAATGAACATCCTATAATTAAGCATTCACGGCTTTTAACCTTTATCTTAAAAAGAATCCATAACAAAAAAACGTGGGATTCCTACATAAAGTATCACAGGGAACTTTTCGCAGGAAAAACGTGGAAGAGTTTTGCCGCTTCGGTAAGAAAGATACATAACCTTACCAAAAAAAAGGGTGCAACCCTCGTAGCCCTTATCTTCCCTTTATTTGCATTTCCCTTCGATGCACACTATCCAATGGTGGATATCCATGAAAAGCTTCACTCTTTTTTGAAAAAGGAAGGAATTCAGTATTTAGATCTTCTTGGAGCTTTCTGGCATATGCCCCATGAGCGCCTTACTATAGATCCACGCAAGGACACCCATCCGAACGAGCTTGCGCATAGGATAGCAGCAGAACACCTCTACTTATGGCTGGAGTCTAATAACCTCATCCCTGAATCGCTAAAGATAAAGAAAAAATTCGGCTCGCGCCCCTCTAGAGGAAAATTAAAGCCGGTAAACAGAGATAAGATTGAAAAGCTGCTAAAGCATGACCTATTTAACCCCAAACATGGCAAAAAGACGTGACATATCAAGATAGCCATTTGTTAGCAGGCTCTACCCCGCCATATGTAATCGGACACAGAGGCAATCCCTCTGTGTATCCGGAAAATACTTTGGACTCAATAAAAAGCGCCATAGATCTGGAAATAGACGGGGTTGAGTTTGACGTTACCCTTACAGCAGACAATATCCCGATAGTGTTTCACCAAGAAAGTTTCAAGTTGGATAAGGCATCTATGGCTCTTAAGCGCACTTCATGCAATGACGCTTCGTGTTGGACCCTAAACCTTTCCTATAGTGAAATAAAAAAAATTGACGCGGGCTCGTGGTTTGACCATTCGTTTTCTTCTAAAAAAATTCCCCCTCTTAAAGATCTCCTATCCCTTAATTGGAAAAACGCACATCCCTTTATTGAATTGAAAGACCCATTTTATTGGAGGCATAAAGAAAACAGGGATTGGTTTGAAATATTTGCCGCTTCGCTTAAGCCGTTCTTTGAAAAACTCCTCGCAAGGAACATGACCTTTTTTGTCCTATCTTTTAGTATCCCCCTCTTAAAGCACCTCCGAAATATATGGCCGGATATTAAAATTATTCCCCTTTTGTGGAATACAGGCTTATATTCATTTACAGAAAGAAACGCCTTAAAAGAGATAATAGGGCTTTCTCCATCAGGTATCGGAATTTATGAGCTTCATGCAATAGATGCTTTGGCCATCCTTAAGGATGCCTTACAGGGAAAGAACATAAACACTATTGTTTATGAGAGTGAATATATCCCTTCTAATCCCAGCAATATAGAGAAAAGGAAAGAGATATGGCAAAAACTTCTATCTATGGGAGCAAAAGCAATGATTACCAACCATCCGGCCGAGCTAAAAGCATTTATCTCGAACAGTACTCTGCGATCATAATCAGCCTCACAGTCTTAGACCCTCTGCTTAGTAAACAGAATCAGCTAACCGATATATGATCTTCGATTCCTGATTTCGTGCTCCGATTTTGCCATTCTACCTTCGCTTTGGTGTATTTCAAAACAAGAGGTAATGAATGCGAATATAATTCATCTTGCAGGTTGCTGCGTGATATATATTCTTATGACATGAGCACTATAATACTCAATGATATATTTTAACAATTAACCGATATGCAGCGCCACTTAGAGGAAGACTTATCAGCCTTTAGCTTTGCGTATTCGAGTATTGTTTTTTTATCTTTTTTATCTTTGCTTATATGGTCTCTCCTTCAAACCACCAAAGGCTTAATGCTTGACGAAACTGGCACATGGTGGGCGGTTAAAGAAAGCTTGACTGATGCCGCAGGAAGGGCGCGCGCTATACACAGCCAATCATTCCTTTCATACGGATTTTTCTGGCTTTCTTGGCATCTTTTGGGCAAATCAAACTTTCTCTTTCGTTTTCCTTCAATAATAATATCCCTACTGTCCCTTATCTTTCTCCATAAGATAAACCAAGAGTTGTTTGGCAAAAGGTATCCCTTGGGGTTGGAGGTCTTTTTCTTCCTCCTTTTTGAACCGCTTTCTATAAAGTTTATTTATTCAGCAAGGCCTTATCCATTTGCACTCTTCTTTTCCATAACCTCAGTTTACTCATGCATAAGGTATGTTAAAACTAAAAATATAAATT
>RFKT01000233.1 GCA_003694225.1 Candidatus Dadabacteria bacterium | reverse complement strand
TCAGCGCAGAGCCAAATCGCAACTACTGAAGCGCTTCTATCCCCGGCAGCGGCTTTCCTTCCAATAGAGCTAAAAAAGCCCCACCGCCTGTTGATATATAGTCAAATTTATGCGCCAACTGCATCTTGTGGATAGCGGCATCCGTGTCTCCCCCTCCAATAACAGTCATGCCGTGGCATTGCGCCAATGTCTCTATCATATCTGTTGTCCCTGCGGCGTAATCTTCATGTTCAAACATTCCCATAGGGCCGTTCCAGATGATAGTTTCACAGGTTTGAATGGCCTCCTTGTATAGGATTGAAGTTGCAGGCCCGATATCTAAAGCCATGCAATCTGCTGGGATCTCCTGTACCGGCACAGGCCTACCTACGCCTTTCTCTGATATATTAGGACCTACTACCACATCTACAGGAAGGTACAGTGTGCACTCTCTTCTCGCCAAATCGGCTATAAGTTTGATTGCCTCTCCAAAATAATCCCTTTCAACAAGGGATTTCCCCATCTGTATTCCCTGTGATGCCAAAAAGGTGTTTGCCATAGCCCCGCCAATTATAATCTTGTCTGCTTTGGTGCTTATATTAATCAAGGCTTTAAGTTTCGTCTTGACCTTAGCACCGCCGAGTATTACGCAAAATGGCCTTGCGGGATTTTCTAAGGTCTCAGAGCAGTATTTAATTTCTTTCTCTAAAAGAAGCCCGCACCCTTTTTCGCTGAAATGCTTTGCAACTCCCACAATAGAAGTATGAGCCCTGTGAGCTGTGGCAAATGCGTCATTTATATACACATCGCCAAGTTTTGCCAGCATGGAGGAAAATTCCGCATCGTTTTCCTTTTCTCCCTTATGGAACCTTAGGTTTTCTAGCAATATTACATCTCCGTTCCCCATTTCATTTACCAATGCTTCAACCTCCTGCCCAATACAGTCAGGGGCTAATTTTACAGGCTTTCCCAGAAGCTCTTCCATGGCTTTTGCAACCGGTTTGAGGGAGTATCTTGGATCGCTTTTTCCATCAGGCCTCCCCAAGTGAGACATAACAATAGCCTTTCCGGATCTATCTAAAACCTCTTTAAGCGTTGGAAGAAATTGTTTGATTCTGTTTGGATCTGTTACATTTCCCTCATCGTCAATGGGTACATTAAGATCTGCTCTGATAAGAACACGCTTGTTTTCTATATCAATTTCCTTAATGGATTTCATATTTACCTCTTCTATATCACACTACACTTTAGCTAAGATTAGACTATATACCAGTTGGCTCATCAATGAAAACAGTCTGTATGTCAAATGTGCCGGCAATCTTTTCCCCGAGAGCTTTAACCCCAAATGTCTCTGTAGCATAGTGCCCGGCAAATATGGCATTTACCTTTAGCTCCTTTGCCTCGTGGTATGATTGGTGTTTTGGTTCTCCGGATATTAGAAGATCCACTCCCGCTTGAGCGCAAAGGGGTATAGCCGTTGAGCCGGAGCCCGTGACAATAGCAACTGACCGAATCTCTTTGCTCCCGTAAGGTAGCATCAACGGGCCGGTACAGTGTGGCATTGAGGAGAGCTTAGATAAGTAATAATCAAGATCGTTTGAAGGCGCTTTGCCTTTAACACCGATGGTACAACCATCAATTTCATAAAAACCTTCCAAATCTGTCATTGCAAGAGATTTAGCAAGCATAAAGGCGTTCCCCACCTCCATATTGCCATCTAGCGGCAGGTGCGCGGTATAAAGCGAGCATCCAGAGGAAAGAAGCAGGGATATTTTTTCCGCTAACGCCCCTGTTATGGGCATCTGGTTGCCCCAAAAGATTCCGTGATGTGTGATAAGCAGCTGAGCATCTGATTTGACGGCCTTTTCTATGATACTTAAGCCTGCGTCAACTGCTAGCGCCACATTTCTAACTTCTCCACCTTTAGCTTCCACAGTCAATCCGTTTAGGCATTCATCTCTGTATGCACGGGGCTGTAATAAATTATCTAAAAGATCAATAATTGAAGATAGTTGTACCATTGCCCTATATCTCCTTGTTTCCTATCTGAATGCCTCGCCATAAGAGTCAGATAGCCGCGTCAGCCTTGTAATTGTATGGTGTTTATACTACAAATTGTCGGACAGGCAAAACAGAACTATCTTTTCTATTTTGCCTGCGTATGTGGCTAGAAGTATCTTGAAGCTGGTTATTTTATGGCTTGGTTTAGAAGAGAAAAAGCACCTAAACCCGAAAACCCGGCAGATAGGGGTCAGATCCCGAGTGATGTGTGGACCAAATGCCCCCACTGCGCTGAGATACTGTATACAAAAGAGCTAAGGCGAAATTTCGGCGTCTGTTCGTCGTGTAATTACCACTTTCGCCTTACAGCTTCGCAGAGAATACCTCTGATCTCAGACCGCCACTCCTTTGAAGAGATGGATGCTGGGCTTAGGTCTACAGATCCATTGAACTTTAAAGATAGTAAGAGATACAGAGATAGGCTTAAGAAGGCTGAAAAAAGTAGTGGTTCTATTGAGGCGGTGCTGACTGGCAAAGCTCGCGTAATGGGGATACCCGTGATGCTGGGCGTGTTTAATTTCTCCTTTATGGGCGGCAGTATGGGCTCTGTCGTGGGGGAAAAGCTCACCCGCCTTGTTGAAGCCGCAGAACGCCTCCGCAGACCGGTCATAATCGTATCTGCATCCGGCGGCGCTAGGATGCAAGAGGGCATATTTTCTCTGATGCAGATGGCGAAGGTTAGCGCCGCTTTAGCAAGGCTAGGGGAAGCTGGCATCCCGTATATTTCCGTTTTAACCGATCCCACAACCGGCGGCGTCGCTGCCTCTTTCGCAATGCAAGGAGATGTTATTTTGGCAGAGCCAAAGGCGTTGATAGGTTTTGCAGGACCGCGGGTGATAGAACAGACAATCAAACAGAAGCTTCCCGAAGGGTTTCAGCGCGCTGAATTTTTACTTGAACACGGGATGATTGACAGGATAGTTCCAAGAGCAGATCTGAAGAAAGAGATCCATACCATATTAACGAATTTTCGCTTTGGTTCATAGATGCTGGGAGTAGGGCGTTATCTTAATCTATGCATAGGCACTTTTATTATAGCTGTATTCGTCTTTATATATTTTGTCAATACTGCACCTGCTCAAGTGACACCGCCTGATCCTAAGCATGTTTTTCGGGAAGATTCCCGTGCATATAAAAAAGAACACAAACAACGGATAAAAGCTTTGCACAAGAAAATATCTCCAGATGCAAAAGGGACATATTTTGATGCTCCAGAGGTTAGTTACGACAGGAAATCGAAGGTTGTGCGTGGAAAGGGAGGAGTGACGGTTTCTGTAAACGGCATTCAAATAGAGGCTGAGGAAGGTACTTATAATATGGAGACAAAAAAAGCTGTCTTCAACCGCAATGTGCTTGTGTCAGGGTTTGGAGGCGATCTCAGGGCTTCCTCAGGGAGATTTAACTTCACATCTGAAACCGGCTCCTTCCGTGATGCTGATTTTCTTATAGAGGATGGGGGGTACAGGGTTAAGGCGCGGAAATTAAGGAAGGTCTCAACAGAGAAGTATAGCCTTGAAGATGCCCAGTTTTCAACGTGTGATTGTGTTGATGGAACATTTCCTTGGAGCCTCAACAGTAAAAAAGTAAGGATAACTAAGGAGGGGTATGCTGTAGCAAAACATCTTACCTTAAAATGCGGCGGTTTGCCTCTATTTTATACGCCCTATTTCTTCTTTCCAGCTATGACAGAGAGGCATTCAGGATTTTTAGTCCCGGAGATCGGATATTCCAAGAAAGACGGAATAAAGTTTTCCATCCCTTATTTTGCAGCGCTTGACGACAACACCGATTTAATGCTCACTCCTTTTATCAAGAGCAATACCAGAAGGGGAATTGGGGTT
>RFKT01000232.1 GCA_003694225.1 Candidatus Dadabacteria bacterium | reverse complement strand
GGGTGCCCTGTTCGAACACCTGCGTAACAGCTTTTACATCCGAACCTATTCCAGACCCTATGCCGCCCGCTTGCCCTGCGATAAGGTCAGAAAATTCCACTCTGGCCGCCTTGTGGCCTATTGTGTTTACATTTGCTAGGTTGTCGCCTATAACAGCCATAGCTTGACCGTGGGTATTTAAACCGGAACGACCTGCAAACAACCCGCTAACTATGCTGCTAGCCATGTGCAATCCCTCCTAAGATGATTAACGCACAAAAAACACAAAATGGAATGATAAAACTAACAATCGTGAGGCTAGACATCATTAAAACCTCTCTGAACTCCTCTTCTATATGGCATATATCCGTATAAATCCTTCTGTTCATCAACAACCCTTGCTACTTAGCCAAAGGCTTCAGCTTTTAGCTTCAAAAAGCATCTATCCTTTTTGAAGCAGTCAAGCTTAATGGACATTTCCCTGTCTAGTAAGTAGGAGTTATCCTTCCTTGAAACTCCGGGATTTTTCTTCTCTTCTAACTGGTCCCCTTATATACTTCTCTAATATCGGACACTTTCACTTCACGATTGCCAAGGAGCAGTACTTGATCTGGCCCCGGTATAAAACCTGTAACTATTCCCCCTACCTTTGCATCAACATCAAATTCTGTTCCACTCTCTGTTTTAGCTGTAACTTTAAAATCATAGGTTCCAGATGAAGTATCCAAACCATTCAAAATGACTGTCTGTGTTCCCGCGCTACTTTCGCCTAGATTTACGGTTTCAACAACGCTTCCAGACTCATCAATTAGATCTATCTGCATGCTGGATATATCTGTTGGCAGATTTACTCTCAGTATTCCTCCATCATTATTGGATACTGTGATCTTATCTGTATCGAGTATAACTTCGTTTCCAAGATAAGACGCTAAAGATGCAGAATTCTGAGTGTCTCCTCCCAGCTTTTTATTCAATTCTACCAACTGCTCTACTTGGGAAAACTGTGCTAAATTGACTGCAAATTCATCTCCTTTCTGAGGGTCTAGGGGGTCTTGGTTTTTAAGCTGGGCAACCAAAAGCTTTAAAAACTGGTCTTTTCCTATCTCCTGCGTTTTGGGCTCTGGGTTGCTGGCCTCAAAAAGGCTAGGGTCCAGACTGCCTGCCTGTATTCCTTTCACATCATTTGCCATGGCTCACTCTCCCAAATACATATCTATGCTATCCAACCTATTTTGCCATTAACTGCCATCGAAAGGCTTCTTTGGGCTCCTTTGTCATTTAATTGATAATCATCCCCTTTTAATGTGTCATGAGTAGGGCTTTTTTCGCCGTTTATGTCATTTTCACCAAAGCTTGCCTCATCAAAGTTTGGATCATGCATAAACATAGATGAATTATCTCCAGTTTCTCCTCCTCCTATAAGCACCGTTACGTGATCGAGATCAAGTCCCAATCCTCTTAGCATCTGGTGTATCTCAGAGCTTTTCTCTCGCAATAGTGCTGTTGCTTGAGGAGAATCGGCGAAGATACGGGCGTAGAGTCCTCCATCTCTCATTGTTAAATCAACTCTAACGTTACCTAAAGCTGGAGGATCCAGCCTAACTGAAATGCTCTTTCCATCTTTTGACTGAATTGCCTCTTTAAGGGCTTTTTCAACTCTTTCTAAAATCTTAGTAGAAACTTTATCCGGTAAGTTAAGCTTTCTGGCAGTCCTAGCATCACCTTTCGATGGAGATTTTATAACCCCTTCCAAAGGCCTTAAAGTAATATTACTGCGTAAAGGTTGCTTTAAATCTCCCGAGCTTATCTCCCGTTCCGCAGACAGAGACGCGAGTTTGCTTAAGTCGACAGAGGCATTTTCTGTTAATTTTCTTTGTAGCTGAGAATTCTTGGAAGTAGACAATGATTCATTTTGTGAGTGGTTATCTTCTGCGAGTTTGTCTTCCTCCCCTAATATTTTCTTTTCTAGGTGAAACTTTGCTGATTTTCCATCCCTGTCAGCCTTTAAATAGCTATCGGGATGGCTTTGGGATCTCTGGCGAGTTTTATCTATAAACCGTGATTGGGTGTTATCCGCTACGTTAGACTTCGAAGCCGATTTTTTTGGCAATGAACTAGATCGCCTTAAGCCGTTTCCCTCAGTATGTTTTGTCTTATTTTCTTTGAAACGAGGCTTTTTTGCCGTTGAAGGCCTCTTTTCTCCCTGCATTTTAATAGCAGAGATTAGGTCTGAATAGTAAGCCCCCTGAATTAATGATGCATTATCTTTTGTAGTACGTTTTTCAGCCTCAAAAAGGCTCTGAAGAAAACTTCCTGCAAAATTGCCCTCTACTTGTCCTGAGGCCGATTTTGGAGGACGTTCAACTATATCTCCTATCTTTGCTACCATAAGCTTCCTTAAAATCCCTACTTACGCTCTTTCCATTTTCTTAAATATTTCGCAAATAATCAGCGTAAAAGGGGCAAAAGACACCTTATGGGTAAAACAAAAGCAAAATTAGGACCATCCCAGCCACAAAATAATCTCCTTGAATATCAAATAGATACACAATGCAATCAAAAGTTCCCGCCGTGCCCCCAAAGACTTTCTTGCCTCCAAGGCAATTTCTGCCTACCCCCTATTTCTGGTGCCAGGCTCTAGAGCGGATACGGTGATTTAGGTGCCATGAATTTAGATAACTTGTTGGTATCTCAATGATTATATTTTAAGCTACTTTAAGTTATAATCCCTTTCCAGTCCTCCTCCTTGATTTTCCACCTAAATTCAGCCTAACCTCTCCGGGCCGATTATGAAAACGAAAGCTATTATAAAATTAGCTGTAAGTTTAGCTATGTTGGCTGTTGTTCTGCTCAGCGTGGACTTTTCAGCCCTTAAACATACGCTACTTAATATCCCTCCAACCCTTGTCATAAGTGTAATACTTCTTTATGCCGCTGGGCAGGTAATAAGCTCATACAAGTGGTGGCTTATAGCTAAATCCGGTCGAATCTCCGTACCTTACTCAATAGCGCTTAAGTCATACTTTATGGGCATGTATATAAACGTTTTTGGATTTGGCACTGTAGGAGGGGATGTTACAAGAGGAATTCTTCTAGCTCAAGGACAACCTTACAAAACCGAAGCGATTACTTCAGTACTGGCAGATAGAGCTCACGGATTGGCAGTCCTTGCAACTTTAGCTATATTCGCTGCGGCTATAATGCCTCCAGCAAGTTTGGATCCTACCTTTATATATGCACTTTATGGAATTGCTGCCATTATCATATTGGGGTGGATCTTGGGCCCTAAAATGCTGCTTAAGGTTGTTCCAGAGACCAGCAGATTCCGTAATAAACTTGAAGGCATTGCAGAGGTATTTCCTAAAAGTATTCAAAAGATCTCCTATATTACCTTTATCTCTTTGATATTTCACATTCTTCAAATATATATCCACAGACTTATGGCGGTAAAACTTGGAATAGATATCCCATGGTCTAACTTGCTTGTAGCTATTCCCTTTGTAAATATTTTGGGAAGCCTTCCGATTAGTTGGCAAGGATTAGGAGTAAGAGAAACAGCGTATATCTTTTTCCTAGCTAATTACATATCTTCTGAACAAGCCATCGCCTTTGGCGCCATGTGGTTTCTGGGAGTAACAGCCTCAAGCGCTATAGGAGGAATTACTTCCGCTATAACAGGAGATCTAACCACATTTCTAGGAAAACGATCCCAAAAAGAACATCCCAGACATAGCAACTCTAGTGATAATATTAAAGAAAATAACGAAAGGCTTTTACAGTCTCAAAACCTTAAAAATTGAATTTATGCCAGGTGATCATTAAAAAAGCACCCTTTTAGTCCAAGTTTCTGCTCAAAAATTTACTTAAGAACAGAAGCAAAGAGCTCCCTATTTTCCAGACATAAGCCAGCACCGTGTACAACGGCATTTTGGGGATCTGCTGCCAATGTAACCTTTAGCCCTAATTTTTCCGCCAAATACTTATCAAGTCCTTTTAACATAGCTCCTCCACCTGCAAGCGAAATCCCACTAGATATAATATCCCCAGAAAGCTCAGGCGGTGTGCTTTCCAATGTCTGCTTAATTCCATACACAATGGACATTAAGACTTCATCAATAGCCTCTCGGATCTCTCTGGCATTCACTACAACCCCAGACGGCAAGCCTGTTGAAAGCCCTCTGCCCTGCACCTCCATTCTCTGATCATCAAAGCTTGGATGGGCAGAGCCTATGGTGATCTTTATTAGCTCTGCTGTACGCTCCCCAATGAAAAGCTTATGGGCGCGGCGTAAATGGTTAATGATAGCCCTATCTATATTAGTGCCCCCTTGGCGGAGAGAAACAGAACACACTATGTCATTAAGGCTTATAACAGCAATATCTGTTGTCCCTCCACCAATGTCGACAACCATACTTGCCGACGCCTCAGAAATGGGCAAATTACAACCTATAGCGGAAGCTATTGTCTCTTCAATAAGCCTTACATCCCTAGCTCCTGATGTAACAATGGATTCTTCAACTGCCCTCCGCTCAACCTCAGTAATTCCGCTGGGCACCCCTACTACTACTCTAGGTCTAAATAGGGAACCGCTTTCCTTACGAGCCTTACAAATTACATGGTTAAGTAATAATCCGGCTATATCAAAATCTGCTATTACACCAGTCCGCACAGGTTGTATAACCTCTACCCCTTCAGGCGTCCTACCAAGCATAGACTTTGCTTCTCTGCCGAAGGCCACCGGTATCTTTTTCCCTCCCCTATCCTTTACAGCAACCATAGTCGGCTCAGAAAGAATAACCCCCTTCCCTTGGACATAAACTATGGTTGTTGCTGTTCCTATATCTACCGCTAAATCCCTACTGACAAACTTTCCAATCATTGTTTTACTTTACTCCGCCTTTTTACAACAACTACCAGTATTACCAGTAATCACTAGATAAATAAAGGATTTTATGACTAGAACCTCGTTCTAAAACTAACCCTTGCTTCTTACTGATAAATTTTTGTATGTGCTACTCTCCACTATAAGAAGATTCTTAAATCTGATGTTAAAGTTATAGTAAACCTTGGGAGGGAGGAATTATGGGTTGTACAACAACTGTTACAACAATCGGTGTCGTTGGAGCCGGGCAGATGGGCTCAGGCATAGCACAAGTAGCCGGAGCATCAGGCTATAAAGTGTTCCTCTGGGATATAGACAACGAAGCTACCAAAAGATCTATAGAAAGCATTGGAAAAAGGCTCGAACGGCTTGTCGAAAAAGAAAAAATTTCTCAACAAGATGCAGAATCAGCTAAGAATGCTATATCTCCAGTAAATGAATTAAAAGACTTAAAGG
>RFKT01000231.1 GCA_003694225.1 Candidatus Dadabacteria bacterium | reverse complement strand
GTTTTCAGGTTTTCTTAATGTCAATCGCTATTTATCTCCACCCCACCCTCCCTACGGTCGGGAGCCCCTGAAAGGGGCGCTGTGGAAAGAGCAAGACGTAGGCGCAAGATATGTAGTTATTGTCAAAAAAAGATTAAGACACAAAATTTAGCAACAGATTTATAGGAGAAAGACCGTTTTCGGTGAGCCGCTATGGTGAGGCGAGCATTTTTTATGGGGGCTACTTTAGCCCTTCCTTTATAGTGGGATCCTGATTGGAAATATCCCTTTGCGACGGGGATGTGTATGTCTTTACCTGAGGAAGGCTAAAAAGCCTCTTCAGCGATCGGTCTTTTCTTAATACCTGTCGCGCCTTCCAAAGCAGGCTTTCGTCAACTTCACCGCAGCACCCTCTACAGGTAAAGTTATCCCAATTAAGCACACCTGCTAGATCTAGGCAGAGGGAGTAATTTTTACAGAGGTATCTTCTGCGCGGGGGAGTCACCGGATGATCAATGCGGCCAGGCATATCACCCTTTATTATCTGAAAAGGGCCCGGCTTTCCTATTGATGAGTAAAATGTCATTGGACTCCCAACTACCGCATTACTAAACGCAATCGCAACACCACCCGCTTGGTAAATTAACTCGCCAGCTCACTTCACTAAGGCCAAATCACAAGCTTTCTGTGATAGTAACCTGAATAGTGAGTTTGATCAAATGGTGATATGAGTTGATATGAACTCAGAAAAGTTTGATACTATGTTAAGTTATATTTAAATACGGTTGTGACAATGTTTAAAATTTTAAGCGATTTCGGGAAAGGACTGCCTGTGATTATAGTAACAGATTCGAACGATCGTTCTGAGGATCTGCTTTCAGCGCTTCCCTGCGACATCTCTGGAATGAGAGTTATTGTTTTAAAATATTCCACCGCCATAGATATGTTGGATATCTTTTCTGAAGCGCAGAGGTTTTATGGTGAGCTTTGCGGCCTTGCCCTCCGCAAGGCTGTATTTATAGGAATCGGCGGGGGAGGGGCGTTAGTGTTGGGGTTGGCTGCAATGTATAGAGATTTTCCGAGAAAAATTCTCTTTATAGAGTGCGGAGGTCCTAAGGCATCTTTTGAGATTCATAGGGGATTGAGCAGCCTGATCCCTTATGCCCATTTAGTTCATTGCCCTTGTATGGCTCTAACTTTTAAGGATACTCCTAGGGCATCTAAAAAGTTTTCTAAGATATTGGCTCAAGCTCTGCCAGTCTGCTGGATAAATGAAATGGATCTAAAGATACAAGATATAAATTTGCAAAGTGAGCTTCAGAATGCTTTATCTTTTTTTCTTGCTCAGAGATCAAAGGCTTCCCAAAAAGGGGGTAAAATGCCGGGGGCGGCTAATCTCCGTTAACTAGATCTTCTTTTTTCATTGTTCTAAACGGCAGGAACTCTTTGTCTTTCAATAGCGACATAGTTTCGTTATATCCAGCTTCAATTAGCGCCCTTGCATATTCTGGGTGGAGAGCTACATAGCTCATAACCTCGTAAGCAAGCTCTTCTCCCAGCTTTTGCTTTAAGAGAGTATAGACAGGCCAAGTGGCGCCAAGCGCTCCAATAAAGTCTCTTGTTGTTTTTCCTACCGCTTCCTTTAGGAGGGGACCGAAAGGGGTGCCATTTCTAATTTTTAACACCTTTGGCGGTTTGAGGCAGAATGTGCCAATTTCTGCCGGCACCTCCCAGTCAGGCCTTTTGTCATGGGGTTCTCCGTATTTGTCAAACCACCATGCCCTGCCCGAGATATCCAGTATTATTACCCTCTCTCCTCCAAGCCTTACAGCCGGGTCTACCGGGACATTTTGGGATATACCGCCGTCAACAAATGTGACAGTACCTCCATCAATATTTAGACTTACAGGAGGAAGCACAGTTGGCAGCGCCGCTGAGGCAAATCCGTGTTTGGCTGTAAGCTCATCTACGTGGCGCACGTCAAAGCTTGCTCCGACAAGCATTGCTTTTGAGATCTTCTGCTTGGAGCTTACAAACAAGAGAGGTTTTCGCTGTGGCCCCTCAATTGTTGTCATTACGGCCAAGCTTTTTAGAGATGGATCCCGTGATTCAGGAGAAAGACCTCCGTGTTGGGAGATAATTTCATCAATCCTCTTAATAAGAGGAGACGGGTCAAAGATAGCATCCTTAGATCTAGAAGGCTCTGGGTTTATAGCGTATTTAAGAAGGGTTATTTTGACAGAGCGCAAGAATGTGCGGGAGGGAGAGCCTGCAAAAGAGTTTTTAAATGTGCGTTCAAGCCATAACTTCTCTAATATCTCGCATGCATGCCTGATGCCTCCTTTTAATGTTGCGCCGACCACTAAGGCGTTAACGGCGCCGATGCTGCTTCCTACTATAACCTCTATTCCAGACTCTTCTTTTTCGAGATAGCTGCACAGTGCTTTTAGCGCACCTGCTTGATAGGCTGCCCTTGACCCTCCGCCTGAAAGAACTAGTCCTAATGGGCGCTTTCTCTCTGATCTATTTGGAGTCTCATCTTGTAGCTTTTCGGCCGTTTGGTTCATGTTATGGTTAAAAAGATTTAACAAAACCTATATATATTGGGATGTTAGAAATATTCGCAGGGGTTCACCAACTATTATGGGCAAGCTGTGAAGGAAAAAGCGATGTAGTTTTAGAGATAAGGGAAAAAGGGATAACAATTCAAAGAGTTAAAAAGTAATTCAAAGTGCCAATTCACCTTTAAGCCTTGCCATAAGCCTTGTGCGCACTCCAGAGGGAAGCTCTACACTGTCGCGATTAAGCTCTTTGGCTAATTCTATAACTTTCATATATAAATCTATCTCCTCTTTGCACCTGTCACAGTGGTGAATAT
>RFKT01000230.1 GCA_003694225.1 Candidatus Dadabacteria bacterium | reverse complement strand
TGCCATTTCCTGTATCGATAGAAGCTCCGGAAAATACATTTGTTCCGTTAAATTGCGTGGTTTGGAGTATCCTTTCATTCTCCTGTTTTAAGGCTTGAGCTTCTTGATTTAGGCTTGCGCGCTGTTCATCTGTAAGTGTTCCGTTTGCGGCTTGGGTTGCAAGTTCGGCGATCCTTGTATTGTTGTTCTGGATCTGTTCCATGGCGCCTTCTGCTATCTGTGAGAAGCTAACTCCATCCTGTATATTTCTATTTCCCTGCTCCAAAACAGCGGCATCTCTAGCCAATGCATCGGCTATTGCAAGGCCGGCTGCATCATCGCTTGCTTTGTTTATCCTCTTTCCAGAGGCAAGTCTTTGAAGTGTAGATCCTAGTTTTTTTGTTGTGTTTGATAGGTTCCTGATTAAGAAGTTATCAATTTTCATAGTATTTCCTCAAAGCCTTCTTCAAATAGCTGACATTGTGGCACCGTGTAATTTGTTATTTCTTTAGTGGTTAATGAATCGGTTAATCTGAGCTATTCTTAATAAATTGAGTCTATTTAGCTTTCCCATGAAAAAGAAGGCTAATGGAGGAGGCCAACGGGCATCCACACCCACAAAAAGACTAACCCTTTGATTTTAACGGTGATTTTTTCGAAAAAGTAACCCTGTACCTTTTCCTATGGGCGCAGGCATCTTGCCTGCACGAACTGCCTTCACGATTCATATCAGAGCATAGTAAGGGAGATGTAGTTATTCCGAATAGAGCAGCCCCGCACCTTGTGGGAAAGTAAGTAGCTTCAACCCTTCGTGTAATACGCTTAATCTAAAGGAGAAACTCAGACCTGGCCTCTTGAATCTGACGCGCCAATATTCCTATAAGTGATGGCGTAAAGCCCGTGTCCGTAGGCTCAGAAAGAAGCGATTTAACTCGCTTTGCAGGATCACTTTGAGAAATAAATTTTTCAATGGCACCTTGAGACGTCCTTCCACTTTGGATGGCCGTGACAGCCATTTCACATATACCCTTTCTTATTTCAGCGAGAGATGTATAAAGCAGTTCGTTTTCCCATCTGCCTGTTACCGATATCTCTGAAAAGTTTGTATACAGCATTGAGAGGCCAAAGGCTTCAACAAAGTTTAGATGGGTTTGCGCTGATGTTTGGTAGTTAGCTCCAGATTGGTTGGAAATCCAGATGTACTCAAATATGTCTGATGCTATCTCAGCAGAAGCAAATATCTTTGCCACTCTCTCCCCGATCCCTAATCTTAACACGGATGAGAGTTTTTCTTTAAAGCGTAAGCACGTGTCGTAAGGCAGTAAAGAATCCAAACTTTCAATGACATTTGTGTATGATTCCCTATAAAGGTTAATCAGAGCCATCAATGAGCCATTTGCTTTGTGAAATCCAATTAGCCACAGTATTAGATTTACAAGGAGCCTATACGATTTCTGGCAGAGATCTAAGTACAATGTGTTGTTATCATAGGTATCAAATCTTCTTGTCTCTTCCCTTATTCCCTTGAAGCGTAAGATTTTTACGGCTGCAATATAGTATCTGATGCATTCCATAGGAGAAACGCCGTGATTTACGCAGGTTCTATGAACGAAAGTTGCCCCCATCGTGTCAACTATACTGTTAACAATCCGGGTGGCTATAATCTCCCTTTTTAAGGGATGCTCTAAAATCTCATCCTCCCACCTTGACCGCACAGGCTCTGGAAAATAGTCAAGCAAGTATTCTTTTAGTATATCTTCTTCTAAGATAAGAGGAGAAGAATATAAACAGTCTTTAAGATACATTTTGACCGCAGAGCATACAATTGCAAGCTCAGGTCTGAGTAGACCTTGTTTTTTCTGTGCAAGCGCTCTCAGTGTTTCAGCATCAGGAAGCTTGTCCATGTTTCTGTTCAGATATCCCGCTTTGTGTAGCTCATGTATTAGACTTTTAAAATAGTCTATCCTCTTTGCAGAGCGCCTAGCACTATTTGTAAGGAGCAGAGCCTGTCTCGCATTATTCTGAAGGACGTCTCTGCAGGCATCACCCGCTACTTCTTTTAGGATCTTGTTCCTCTCTTCGAGAGATAGCTTTCCCTTCTCCTGAAGGCGAGAAAATAGTATTTTGAAGTTTACCTCATGATCTGACAGATCTACTCCCCCTGAATTGTCCACTGCATCTGTATTTATCCTGCCGCCATTTCTCGCAAATTCAAGCCTCGCAAGTTGAGTAAATCCCAAGTTCCCCCCTTCTCCCACTACCTTTGCACGGAGCTCCGATGCATTTACCCGCACAGCGTCATTAGTGCCATCGTTAACATCAGCATTCGACTCAGATGATGCCTTAACATATGTGCCAATACCTCCATTCCACAAAAGATCACAAGGAGCTTTGAGTATCAAGGAGATAAGCTGCTCTCCATTTATTACATCTTCCACATCATCATCAATGCCTAAGGCGGCTCTGGCTTCGGGAGTAAGGCTTATCTCTTTAGCATATCGCTCGTACACCCCTCCTCCTTT
>RFKT01000029.1 GCA_003694225.1 Candidatus Dadabacteria bacterium | reverse complement strand
TCTTTTTAGCTTTGCCGTAGCTTAAGGCAGTGCCTTAAGCTACGGCAAAGCTAAAAAGAAGGAGAAGGAACGGAAAGAGCTTTTTTCCGAGCTGGGGGTTAAAGCGCAGAAAATTAAGGATGAGCTTACAGCGCTTATAGACAAAGATACAGAGGCATTTGATCGTGTACTCGAGGCTTACAGGATAAAGGCAAAGAGCGATGAAGAAAAAGACTCAAAAGAAAAAGCCATAGCTGATGCGCTTGTTTCAGCAGTATCAGTTCCCCTAAGAATATCCGAGCTGTCTTTGGAAGCGATAGAGTTAAGCGGCAGGGTGGTCTCTGAAGGCATAGATAGCGCGCTTTCTGACGGAGCAGTTGCCGCGCAAATGGGATATGCAGCCCTTATGGGAGGCGCATATAATGTAAGGATTAACCTAAAAGAGCTAAGGGCTATGGAGACCAAGCACTTGGATAAAGACTTTATCGCGGCTACTGAGGAAAAGATAAAAAAGATGATATTAAACGCCGAAAAAACCCTGCAAAAGATAGGATCAGAGGTGGATGAAAAACTTCAAGGCTAGCACGCGCCCTCAGGCAGTTTGGCATCCAGAGACACAAACCTGCCTCTTTGAAAGAGAGCTGACACGCCGTACGGAGAGCGTTCAATCGGGGTTGCATAGGCGCGCGATACATTATGAGGATTGCCAGCCTCATCAGCTACCAACCCCAAAGCAGATGCAAGGCAGAGAAAGGCCTTTCGATAATCCTCCACAATACCCTCTGTCTCTTTGACCATCTCTGGAAACGCCTCTGCCAAAAAGACAAGCCTTTTATTATCGTTTTCAAAAGCATCTGAAAGCCTAACAAAGCCGTCTTTAACAGAATCCCTGTCTCTTACAATAAGAAAATAGTGCGATTTCCCACGCGCTTCACTTACAAAATACAACCCGACATCATCTCTTACAGCTGAAAGTATCGCGCAAATCAACACCCCAGCGTGCACTTCGCTCTCTGGAAGCGGTTTTATCTTAATAAAATCGTGAGTAAGTAACTCCAGCCCACAATCAGCCCCTTTCCCTCTCTGCTCTTTAATAAAGCCTTGTATGGCTGGGTTGAGCGTTTCAAAATCAGGCTGTCTATCAGCCCAGATAAACACCTCTTCTTCAAAGTCTTCATAGCCGAGATAGTACGTCTGTCGAGTGGTGGCTGGTATGTCTGTGCCCGGAAAAGAAAACGTTATGGTCCCGGAAGCAGGATCAAAATAAAAATTGTGAGAAGCGTTTCCCTCAAAAAAGAGCCTTTGCTTTGCAAGCGCTACAAAGAGGCACCTGTCAATAGCATCCCTATCAGAGTGAAACTCAGTGATTGCTGGAAGAGACCTAAGCGCCGCAGAAAACTCCTCTCCGCTTAGGTTGGGACTTCCACTATTTTTATCTGGTTCGTGTTCTAGTGGCATGCTATGTCTTACTTATTTCTTAAGCTCCGATACATTACTAATCGGCGGCTTTAGGAAAAATCATTAAATCAATGAAAGCCGCTTTCGCGCACCTTATTTTGTGATCTTAAAGAAAGAATTTGTGGCAGCGATGGCTCATTACAGAGAGGTTTCAGCCAGAAGCCACGCCAGATAGCCCTCGCTTATAGATTCAACGGGCAATGCCACAAACTCTGGCGTATCATAGGGGTGTTCAGACACAATAAGGGCTTCTAATTTAGATATATGCTCTTTCTTAGTTTTTATTACCATAAGAGCTTCTTTGCTCTCTTCAATACTTCCTTCCCACCAATAAATGGATTTGAGTCCGGGCACGATATTTACACATGCAGCCAAGCGCGCATTAAGGGCTTTTTTTGCAAGCCCTTCCCCTTCTTCAACCGACGGCACAGTCACAAACGCTATGCTTATTTCCTCTCTCTGGGCATCACCCATTGCTTTTGCCTTACGATTGATTTATCCATCCCTTCGATATATTATCAGAGAATCTTACTTTTTGAAGGGAAAAAAAGATGTACGACATAATAGCTGTGATATCCGGGAAGGGAGGAGTTGGAAAGTCAACTGTTGCAACAAACTTGGCTATATCGCTCGCTCACTTAAAAAAAGAGGGCTCAAGTGAACACAACAAGGTTGCCCTGATAGATTGTGATTTTTATGGACCGAGCATACCAACCCTTATGGGAAACGCCAAAGTGGGCATCAATGAAAATAAAAAATTGGTGCCCCCTGAAAAACACGGTGTAAAATTTATCTCTATAGGCTTTTTTCTGGAACATCCTGACGACCCTGTGATATGGAGAGGTCCCATGTTCCAAAAGGCCATGATGCAGATGTTTGAAGATGTGGAGTGGGGGGAAGTTGACTATTGCATAGTTGATATGCCTCCAGGCACAGGAGATGCCGCCCTGTCGCTGGCACAGAACTTTCCCCTCGCAGGCGCAATAGTAGTGACAACTCCACAGGAAGTAGCGCTTTCAGATGTAAGGAAGGCAATCAATATGCTTTCCAAGGTTGAAGTTCCTCTTATAGGGATAGTTGAAAATATGTCTGGCTTTGCGGCCGAAGATGGAAAGGTATACCACATCTTCGGGGAAGGGGGAGGAAAGAGGCTTGCAGAGCTATACGGATGCCCCCTTTTGGCATCAATTCCCCTTGAGCCGTCGATCAGAGAGGGGGGAGACACCGCAAAGCCGTGCTCCGCAATGGAAAGCGGGCCTGGAAGGGCGATATTTGACGATTTGGCTCTAAAAGTAGCAGAGCAGGTAGTCAAGGTGCGGCCACGGTCGAGCAGATTGACAGTAGTAAATTAGCTGTGTAATCTTTGGCTTCGGCAGGCTTAATATGTAGGGATTAAAGGAAATGTTTCATCTTGTGCTGACTTTTCACCTTATCTTATGCGTCTTTTTGGTTATAGTGGTGCTTTTACAACAGGGAAAGGGAGCCGATGCAGGCGCTACCTTTGGCGGAGGAAGCAATACGCTCTTTGGGGCTTCAGGCGCAAGCACAATACTTACAAAGATTACAACTGGAGGAGCTGTGTTATTTATGATCACCTCCATCATGCTTGTAAAGATGTACCCTGAAGGCATTGCAGCTGGAGGAACAACAAAGGATCTTTTGAAAGGTTCTGTCATGAATGTAAACGTCGACTCTGCAGCTGGAAATGATGTGGCGGGAAACGGAGCCGCTCCTGGACAAAAGGCAAAGGAAGGCTCTGCTAAAAAGGGTGAGAAATAGCTTTGAGTAGACAGCTTTGTTCAAACAGCATTTGGCAAACAACACTTGTGAAGGTAACATTTGTACAGGCAACTTTGTACAGGCAACAATGTGCCCAGGTGGTGGAATGGTAGACACGCTAGCTTGAGGGGCTAGTGGGCGTTTAGCCCGTGGAGGTTCAAATCCTCT
>RFKT01000229.1 GCA_003694225.1 Candidatus Dadabacteria bacterium | reverse complement strand
TGTAAAGGGCACATTACGTCTCTTTAATTTCGGCGCGAATCTCTATGGTGAGTACGTGACAAAAACGATACGAGAAGCGCTCTTTAATAAGAGGATGGTAGTGTGTCTCCTTACTGGCTTTTCATCCGGCCTGCCGCTTTATGTCATTTATCAATTAATCCCTGCATGGCTTAGGAGTGAGGGGGTAAGCCTTAAGACTATAGGGCTTTTTTCAATAGCCTCCCTGCCTTATACCTGGAAGTTTTTATGGTCTCCCTTGATGGATAGATATGTACCTCCATTTGGTGGGAGGCGCCGTGGATGGGGGATAATTACCCAGATTCTGCTCTTTGCAGGGCTGCTTTGCTTTTCTTTTTTAAGCCCCGCTGAGTCGGTGTTAAATATAGCTTTTTTGGTGTTTATAATAGCTTTCTTCAGCGCCAGCCAAGATATAGTTTTAGATGCCTATAGAAGAGAGCTTCTTCCGGATGACGAGCTTGGCTTGGGAAATTCCCTATTTATTAACGCCTACCGCTTTTCTTCTCTTGTGCCCGGCTCTCTAGCCCTAATTCTCGCTGACCACATTTCATGGGCAAGCGTTCACGCTATCGTGGCTCTCTTTATGGGTATTGGGATTTTAGGAGTACTTATCGCTCCTCCTGTAGATTCAGAGATCTCACATCCTCTTACTCTCGCTGATGCTGTTATAGAGCCTTTTAAGGAGTTCTTCCGGCGCAATGGAGTTAAAAGCGCTCTTTTAGTTATAGCCTTTATGTTTTTGTATAAGCTCGGAGACAGCATGGCAACCGCCCTTTCTACCCCCTTTTATTTGGATTTGGGGTTTTCCAAGACTGAGATAGGCTCTATCGCCAAGATAGCGGGCTTGTGGTCCTCTGTCTTTGGCGGCTTCGTTGGGGGGCTTTTGATGGTTAAGATAGGCATAAATAGGGCGTTATGGATATTCGGTGTGGTGCAGGTTGTGTCAATTTTGGGTTTTGTATATCTGGCTCTTGTTGGACACGATCCTTATGTTCTCTTTGCGGTTGTAAGCTTTGAATATTTGGGTGTGGGACTTGGAACGGCCGCCTTTGTGGCGTTTATAGCAAAAAGCACCGATAAGCGGTTTACAGCGACGCAATTCGCTCTCTTGTCGAGCATTACGGGCATCCCCCGCACCTTTGCAAATGCCACTACAGGATATCTTATAGAGGCTATGGGATATCCACTTTTTTTCCTTTTCTGCTCGGTAATAGCCTTGCCAGGCATGTTTTTGTTGCTTAAGGTTGCACCGTGGAGTGGAGAGTGATTAGATGTGCTCCAAAATCCATGCAATTACTCATAAAAAGGGGGTTTTTAAGACCGATAATCTACATTTGCGTACGTAGATCCATGTTAGGTTTTTTTTAAGATTTCCTATTTAAGCTTTCCTCGAAGGAACTTCAGAAATTCAGAGTCTGAAGAAAGGATTATCTTAGTATCATCACGGAATGCATCTTTATAGCTTTCTAATGTTTTGTAAAGTTCAAAAAAATCTTCGTCCTTTCCATACGCTTCTGCATAGATCTTAGTGCGCTCAGATTCTGCCTCTCCTAGTATTTCCTGCACCTTTCTATATGCCTCCGATTTTATTCTTAGGTGATCTTGCTCCGTCTTTCCGTATATCCTGGCTTGCTCCCCTTTTCCGAGTGAGCGTATCTTTTTTGCAATTCTCATCCTCTCGGATATCATCCTCTGGTAGACCTTTGCTTCTACAGATGGGTGGTAAGAGATCCGCCTTAGCTGCACGTCAATAAGCTCTATACCTAATTCTTTTAAGCTGTCTTTAGCCAAAGAGACGATCTTTTTGCTTAGCGCCTCTCTGCCTACATGGACCTGCTCAATCTCGCCAAATATCTCTTCCCCCAGAATATCTGCTTCGTTGAGCCTCCCTTCTTTTTTGGCCTTTTCTATTGCAGCCTTTTTGGCTGCAACCCTTTCGAAGATCTCATTGGAGTTTCTAACGGCTTCAACAAGGTTGTAATTTGAGATTACATTTCTTGTAGCTGCATCCAAGATAGTGGTAAGACGGGACATTGCTCCCCGTTGATCCCTAACCTTTTGGATCAATTTTAAGGCATCTTTGATGCGCCATCTGGCTGTGGTGTCAACTGTAATAAGTTTTTTATCTTTGGTCGGAAATTCGTTTGGTATTCCGTCCCAGTTGAGGATCCTTTTTTCCATTAGCCTGACACTTTGGATAAACGGCTGCTTATAGTGAAGTCCTGCCTCTGTTATAGGCTTTCCCACAGGCTTTCCGAATTGAAGTATTACAGCCTGCTTGCCTTCCGATACTATAAAGAGGGCAGATTTAAGTGTAATAGCTACGATTATGGCTATCACCCAGAGATATGAACTTTTGCCTCTCATAAAGTTACACTATTCGTTTTTTACTTGTTTTTTAACCCCTTTAATCTATTGTCTGTAAATACCGGCAGCACCCCTTTAACTGATGAGTCTACTATCGTTATATCTTTAAAGCGGGAGAGAAGCTCTTTCATCGTTTCTAAATAGAGACGCTTCCTTGTTATAGAAGGCGCTTTTTTGTATTCATTGAGCACTTTCATGAATCTTACAGCATCTCCCTTTGCTTCATTTATCATTGCGGCAGCCCTGCCTCTAGCTTCGGATATCGCCTTGTCCGCTTCTCCCTTCGCTTTTGGTATAATCTCGTTGTAATGGGCTTCTGCTTCGTTAATCGCCTGCTCTTGTTCTTGTTTTGCTGCATTGACCTCGTTAAAGGACGGCTTTACAGGTTCTGGCGGAACAGCTGTTTTAATCTGGACGCTTACTATCCGAATGCCCATGTCATACTTGTCTAATACCTTTTGCGTCAAGACCTTTGCTTCCTGCGCTATGTCAAGCCCCCTAATAACGTCATCGACAGTCCGATCTCCCACAACCCTTCTCATAGTAGCTTGCGAGATGTCGCGGATGTTTTGGACAGGATGTGCTGTGTTAAACAGGAACTTTCTCGGATCTGATATCTGGTACTGCACTACCCATTCGACTTGCGCAACATTTAGGTCTCCCGTAAGCATAAGCCTTTCTTCCTCTATGCGCCTGTAGCGAGATCTGGAGATAGCCGGATTTTCAGAAACCCCCTTTGAATAAAAGCCGAATCCCTCTTCAAAGATTATCTTTGTTTTCTTCTTTATAACCCGCTCCACAAAGGGAATCTTAAAGTGAAGTCCCGGGGGTTCGGTTCTGTCATACCTTCCGAAAAAAAGCACAACCGCTTCTTCCTCCGGCTGGACTGTATAAAAAGAATTTATTCCCCCTAGAAAAATCACTGCTAACAATATAAGGAACATTGTTCCTTTGGGGCCGCGAAAGAACCTCGAGAATAATTCTTCCGCCATTCTCTGGTAGTCTTCTGGGGTTTTGCTATCGATTCCCATATATTGGGTTAGTATCAATTCTTAAAGATAAAAGCAATTGTCTGGGAAGACTAATTTATTAAGTATGTTACATCTATTCGCCTGTTAGGAAGGAAATTGAAGCCTTGCTTTTGTCTTTTCCTTTTCCCCGCATTTTTTGATATAAAATCCCTCTGTAAGTGAAATTAATTAAAAATTTTTGGAGGAGGCTATAGGAAATGGTTACAAAGAGTGCTGCATCAATCATGTTGTTTTCTCTTCTATTCGTTAGCACGCCGATATTTGCGGAAAATGCTTCAACTGAAATGGCTAGAATGGGAGCAGCTAAAACGGAATTTACGGCGGAAGAAGTAAAGAGTGCTATAACAGCTTATGTTCACCGTAAGATGGCTGCGGAAGGGAACGTTTTCAGGATATACGATCCTATAAATGGATATAAACCGCTTGAGCTTAAATTCGTAAAAATTCACGATCCTGTAAGGAAGATAGGCAAGGGCAACTATTTTGCCTGCTCTGACTTCTCTGTAGCTGGAGAGCCTTCGAAGTTGTACGACCTTGACTTTTGGCTTAGGGCGCTGGATGGAAAACTGATAGTAACACAGACACAAATTCATAAGGAGCCTTATAT
>RFKT01000228.1 GCA_003694225.1 Candidatus Dadabacteria bacterium | reverse complement strand
GGTTATTTTGGCGAGGGAGATAATACTATAGTATATCGCACCGAGACAAAATGTTCCTGACGAAGAGATCACCCAAAATTGGCGAACTTTAACACGGCAACTATTGCAAGCTTTTGAGTGATAAGCCTCAAAAACTTGCAATGTATAGTATTGCATTTTCACTCAAAAGCGAGGGCTTTTAAGCCGTGTTAAAGTGTTTTTCAGGGTTAACTAACTAGTAGCTTGTCTGGGCAACTATATCAGGTTTGCTATACTAAGCGCATACTTCGAGTTTCTAGAATAACGAAAAGAGATAGTATCTGTAGCTCTACTGAGAATATCTCTGTCTTTGTATGAGGCCTTTAATTCCAACACCAAAATAGTGGGGGTAGGTGTTGGAGCCTCGAGGTTGAAGCTTTCGCCAAGCCTCTGATCATACACTATCAAATCTCTGTCGACAGTTGCTCGTACCCTCCCGCATAGAGAGAGGAAGTATCGTCTATGGTAGTGGGATAAAAGAGTCACTTGAGAATATCTTGCAAAATCTTCTCCAATTTCAAGCGGAAGCGATTTCTCTATGTGGGAGATACATCGCTTGTGTGAAATCTGTGATAATAATGGGAGATCTCCAATTTGATGGGAAAGCTTCCATCCAAGTTGATTTTTTCTAATCTTTATCTCCAAATTTGCTCCTTTAGGGCACAGTGTTTCTCCGTACCATCTAAGCCTATACTTCTTCCGTTCACTTATGCCCGCTATGTTTTCTCTGTAGCAGGCGAGATCATAGGAGTCAAAATAGATATTGTTAACTCTCCTTTCCCAATAGATCTCCTGGAAACGGAGGGGATGGCTTAAGAGCCAGTACAAAGCAGCGTCGTAGCGGGTAAAATCGGATACAAATTTAATCTCGTATCTCGCTTCTTCTATGGGTAAGGAGATCATTTCTTCATAAATCCTTGAGAGTATAATTGGGTGATATCAAGTTCCCTCTCTTCAATCTTTTTCCCATCAATTGAGATGAGGCTTCCAGTTTGGGCTATTGCCAACTCTGAAACATTATCCAGCTTTGTCCTTAGTGCAGACAATTCACTGCCGCCAAACTCTTTCTTTTTACAGTAAGCCATAAATCCTGCGTATCTGATATCGCTTAAATCAGTGCTTTTAAGGGATACAACGGAGCGATCTTTGCTCGCAACTCCTACTGAGGAGCGCTTTATATTGATATCTTCCCCTCTAAATGTGCTCTTTTCACCCACAGAGATAGCCTTGTCTTTGATATCTTGAAATGCCAAGTTGCTTGCTACAATTGACGATCCGCTTATATCAAAGCCATCTCCGGAGATATCGGAGAAAGAGCTTTGCAAGAGCTTTCCCGAACAATAGTCGCAGTCAAAAGCGTCAGATGGAGTATGTAAGATGCGTAGATTTGAAATGGATATATTAGAATGAACGATATTTAAGGCATCTTCGCTATTTACGTCTGAAATAGTGATGTTTTTTAGTGTCACATCTCCTTTTCTAATCGTAATAGCTCCTGTAAGGTTAAGGCCGTTAAAGGAAAATGAAGTAAGGGACGAGATAGAAGCATTTTGCCATTTGAGAGGTCTACTCGGAGCCAATACATATATTCCCCGCCATCTAGCACCTTTATCCTTTGCTGTAAGAGTGACAGGAGATGTCTCTGAGCCGTGTATATTTAAATCTCCAATAGCTAGTATTCCCCCATTTTCCCCAAAATTAATAGTTGTGCCTGCCACTATTTCGAGAGCATAGCCCTGGGGGATAATAACTATATCATTTATGCTCCAAGAGCCAGGAACTGTTTTATAGGTATTCTCATTATACCTCCTTACAAATGGCAAGGCTTCAAGCTCGGAGATATCCGTCTCGACGGCAAGGGGAGATTTAGCTGGCGGATAGTATTCTACTATATTTACGATAAAGGGATCCTTTGTCTTTTGTTTTGCTATTTTTGCTTCGGCTTTATAGAGAGCAGATGGAGGGTATTTTTCAAGGTCAAATGGAAGTATCACTTTAGATGGGGGCTCTCCCCAGGCAGACGATTTGATGGTAAGATTTAAGGGGATAACATCCAATATCGTCTCACTCTTCTTTCCTTGAGCGGGGAGGATAACTTTAATCTTTTCTATCCTTATCGGACGGAATAAGAGGTTATGAAATTCGATATATGTCTTTCCTTTGTCATGAATTCTATATCCAAGAGCAATTGCGGGGTAGCGATCGTCTCTGTAGATCTTAGCCTCTCTTTGCGGTCTTGGGGCAATAAATGAGGAAGCATTGTCTTGAGAAATATTAGCCAAAAATTTTAGGTGATTAGAAAAATATCCGTATGTAAAGTTTTGGACCCATGGAAATTCTCTTCTTACTATTGATAGTAGGCTCGATTCCATTTTTTTCATTTTCTTCTGTACATCGGGCTCTTGGAACTTATGGGAATAAAAACCCAACCACTTAAAAAATGATTTTTTTATAGCTGAATCTGCAAGAAGAGTGTCGGAGAAATCTCTTGTGCCTCCTTGGCATACTAATTTGCGTTTCCGAAAGGTTAAACTGTGGTTTGCGTCAAACACCACCGGTTCAATTTTGGCCGTTAGCGGATTAAAATAAAATCGAAGATTATTCCATGTTGACATATGTTCAGCCCCAAAGATTTCACAGAGAGCAAAGTATTTGCCCCATAATTCTCGGTCAAATATGTCAGAAGGCTTCTCAATTTTTTCCGCTACTGCCCTAAGCATACCCAATGCTTGCTGTGTTTGTTGTTTTATTGTTGGTTTAGTCTCTACTTTTGTTTTGTTGTAATAGGTTATCGTGGCGCTTCTCCAGTTATCAAACACAGCGTGTTTTTGAGCCAATCTATGCCACGCTTCCCAGAATAAAGTTTCGTCTAATTTTAGTATTACCCCCTCTCGCCTTTTGTGGTATTCGATTAGCTCCTTTGAAAATCCCTCTTCAAGGGTTGTAAGGCCTATGGGGTCTCCATTTAGCGAGAGTTGGACAAATTTATATCTGGGAGCAATAAGCCCCTCCTCCCTAAAGATCTTGTGATAGAGAGGCTCTATCTGATAGTCTCTTGTGTATGGAGCTTGAAGCGAAAACTTCCTCATCCCCCATAAAGCTTCTCCGCCAAGTATCTTTACCCTGAATGACCACCTTTTTCCTCTAAAGTGATCAAGTAGGTCGCCCTTAAGCCTTACCTTTATCCGGTAAGATTTTCCATTTGCTTCAAGCCTTCCTGATACAAAGCGCTTTGATGATGGAGGGAGAGTCCCAAGTTTTCTTGCTGTTTGCACCTCTCTTGCAAATTTCTGAATATGTTTAAATTTTATGCTGAGATTTACAGAGGGAACTCGAGGATCAGAGAATATTTCTGAGCCATAGTATGCCGGCAGGGCACGGATCGCCCTTTTTAGTGCATCTGTATTTTTGAGTAAATTTTTCTTGTAGTTAGAGAGAAAATAGCTTTTGGAGAAAAACCTATACGGCGGATATAAGAACGCTAAAAGTATTAAACCCAAGAAAAATACATATCCTAGGGCATGCCAATATAAATACCGCTTTGGAGGAGGCGATAGATACATAATTTCATTAAAGTCCGGGAAGTCTCGGTTGATCTACAAATGTAAAGTCGCCATCTTTGAAGTTCTGTTTCAATATGTCCATCAACTCCACAAGCTCGCCGGCGCTTCGCACTGAAATGTTAAAGACCGCATCAGTTGCCGAGCCGTTTGTGTGAAGCCTGCGAAGGTCGGCATAAGGAAAAAGCTCTCTTACCTTTGAGGTAAGCTTCTCTGCTGTCTTTTCTCGCTCATCAGAGGAGGATGAGGGAATATTTACCGATAAATATACCTCTTTCCTCTCTCTCTTTCTGTAT
>RFKT01000005.1 GCA_003694225.1 Candidatus Dadabacteria bacterium | reverse complement strand
CCATTCCATCTATCCGCTCAACTATCACCTTAATGCCGCTGGGGCTCGTCTTAGCAGCTGATATCAGCTCTTCGCTCTTAGCGGAAGCTAGTTTCTGTTTGAGTCGCCTTACCTCGCCTTCAAGCTCTCTTAGCCGTGCCAATTGCTTTTCTACCTTTTCTGAAAGCCCTGAAGTGTCGCTCCTAAGCAGCGAGGCTATCTTAAGCCGCTCCCGATAGCTTTCCACAATCTGTTCATAAGCCCCCTCTCCCCCGTACGACTCTATCCTTCTTACTCCAGCCGATATTCCGGTTTCTTGGCCTATAACAACAACTCCTATATCCCCAGATCTGGCGACGTGTGTGCCGCCGCAAAGTTCTAAGGAATGCGGCCCTATCTCAACCACCCTTACAATATCTCCGTACTTCTCACCGAAGAGCGCCATAGCTCCACGCTTTTTTGCCTCTTTTAGGGGCATCTCTGAGATTACCACTTCATAGTTTGCTCTTATCTCAGAATTTACCAGTTCCTGCACGGCGAATAGCTCGTCCTCTGTCAGAGGGGCAAAATGCGAGAAGTCAAACCGCAGATTCGCATCATCAACGCGAGAGCCTGCCTGTTTTACATGCTCTCCAAGCACCCGCCTAAGGGCTGAATGGAGCAGGTGCGTAGCTGAGTGGTTTGCCATTATCTTTCGCCTTCGCTCCTTATCTACCTCGGCAAACGCCTTTGCCCCTTTGTGTACGGCCCCAATTTCACCGGCCTCGAGGACGCATATATGGCCGATGAAATCGCCTTGTATCTTTTGGGTGTCCAAAACCCTAAGCGTAGCGCCATCTACCTTAATAAATCCCGTATCTCCCACCTGACCGCCAGATTCAGCATAGAAAGGGGTTGCATCTAAAACCACAGTTATGCGCCCCTTTTTCGCCGGATCCTCAAAGACCTCTTTTATAATGCCTTCCGCTTCAGTAGTCCCGTATCCAACAAAGCAAGTTTTATCCGAGCTTATCGCAAAGGAAACATACGATATATCTTTTGACGCCCGATCCTTGCGGGAACGCTCCTTTTGGGCTTCCATCTCCCGGTAGAAGCCTTCTGTATCCACCTTGATCTTATACGGCTTAAGCGCATCCTGAGTGAGATCCAGAGGGAAGCCGTATGTATCGTGCAAGAGAAAGGCGGTTTTTCCGGGGAAAAGCTCTCCCTTGGAGAGTTTTTTCACCTCTTGTTCTAGTATTCTCATTCCTGAATCGATGGTTTCATAAAACTTCGACTCTTCCGCTTCAACGATGCGACATATTAGCTCCCTCCTTTCAACCAGTTCTGGATAGTGGCTTCCCATAGTAGCAACGACTTTATCGCACACCTTATAAAGGAAGGGGGAGTTGAAGCCGAGAGATCTTCCGTGCCGTATAGCCCTCCTTATAAGCCTTCTCAGCACATATCCCCTTCCGTCGCTTCCAGGCATGACCCCGTCAGCGATAAGAAAAGAAGACGCCCTAGCGTGGTCTGCGGCCACCCTCATGGCAACGTCTCTAGCATATGCTGTATCCTCTCTTAGATCTCTTTCTTCGTATGATGCACCGTCGTATTTAATCCCGGAAAGCTCCTCGCATACGCCTATAAGGTCCCTTAAAAGATCTGTATCGTAATTTGAGCGGACTCCCTGCATCACTGAGGCTATTCTTTCAAGTCCTGCTCCTGTATCTACGCACGGAGAAGGTAAAGGAGAGAGAGCCCCATCCTTAGAACGGTTATACTGCATAAAGACAAGGTTCCATATCTCCAGAAATGTGCCGTCATCTCTCCTAAACACCTCTTCAGTCTCAAGATTAGGATCATCTCCCATAAAGTAGTGAATCTCACTGCAGGGACCGCAGGGGCCTGTATCTCCCATAGCCCAAAAGTTATCTTTCTCTCCCATTCTTAGGATCTTTTCCGGCGGAACATCTGTGTGCTTCCTCCAAAGCTCCTCTGCCTCATCGTCTTTCTCAAAGACAGTCACCCACAGTTTGCCCTTGGGAATGGAGAGCACTTCAGTTACAAACTCCCACGCATATTCTATGGCTTCCCGCTTAAAATAGTCTCCAAAGGAAAAGTTGCCGAGCATCTCAAAGAACGTGTGGTGCCGTGCTGTCACCCCCACATTTTCCAGATCGTTATGTTTACCTGTAATACGGAGGCACTTTTGGGATGATGCGGCGCGAGTGTAAGGGCGTTTCTCTGTGCCTAAAAAGCACCCCTTAAACTGGTTCATGCCAGCATTGGTAAATAGGAGAGTGGGGTCATCTTGGGGAATTAGAGATGAACTTTCTACAACAGTGTGTCCGCGGTTTTCAAAATAATCTAAAAACTCACGGCGTATCTCTTCTCCTTTCATGCCTATATCCTAATAAATACAAATACACCCTTGATTATAAGGCTTTACTTTAATGGTTTTAATCCATTGTGTCGATCATAACTAGTCTTAGAACCGGCTTTTGATGTCTCCTTCTTAGCCATAACACCCTGCAATTATAGCATATTATCTCCCAAAAAGCCGTTTATGGGTGCGGTTGCCTAGTTTTCTTAAACAGCGCCGTAAAATCACGGTACAAGAGATAGATAAAGAGTAAATACTGGACACATAGGTACCACCTTTTTAACTTCTCGATAAACGTAAGCTTTCTATATGTGTCAAATAGTTATGGCTAAAACCAGGGTTTTAGGGACGCATACGT
>RFKT01000227.1 GCA_003694225.1 Candidatus Dadabacteria bacterium | reverse complement strand
GAGTGAGGTTGAAAGGTGGTTTGGCAGAGACAGATAACCTCAGATGGTTGTGTCAGGTAGACAGAACCCCGTAGTGGTGATCACTGGTCCTACCGCAAGTGGCAAAAGCGACCTTGCTATAGAACTGTGCAAAGAAATAGACGGAGAAGTTATAAGCCTTGATTCGGTACAGGTTTATAAAGGGCTTGATATAGGGTCAGCAAAGGTAAGGGATTTTCAAGGGATAAGGCACCATCTGATAGACCTTCTTCCTCCTACTGAGCAGATGGATGCAGCCCGATTTGGAAGGCTTGCGCGGGAAAAAGTCGGGGAAATTTTTGCCAGAGGGAAAAGGCCTGTTGTAGCCGGCGGAAGCGGCCTTTACCTCGTTTCTTTTGTTGACGGCCTGACTGATATGCCTCCGGCTGATAAGGAATTGAGAGAGAGGTTTAGGAAGCAAAAGACTCAAGATCTATACAATCGCCTTGTAGAGCTAGATCCTGAGATAGCAAAGGAGCTTCATCCGGAAGATCGGATAAGGATAGAGAGAGCTCTTGAGGTAATTGCAATCTCTGGCAGGAAGCTTTCTATCCTTAGGAAAGAAGGCTTAAAGGAGAGGCTTAAATTTCCGGTAGTGGTTTTTGTGCTTTGCTGGGAGAGAGAAAGGCTTTATGAAAGGATAAATCTGAGATCCCGCAAGCTGGTTGACAGTGGTATTGTTGAAGAGGCGCGTGGCATTATCAAGGAATACGGATCTAGAGACCTCTTTCCTTTTAGATCTGTTGGCTATAAGGAGGCTTTGGAGGTAATTAACGGAAACTTAAAAGAGGAGGATTTAGCGGATGCTATAGCACAAGCTACCCGCAGGCTTGCAAAGAGACAGATGACATTTTTTAGGAATCAGCCTGAGATACTTGGGTGGGAGTGCGAACCTAGGCAGGAGACCCTTAAGAAAGCGGATAAAAAGCCAAAGAGTTTTAATTGGGTTGACCTTAGTTTTAGGGAACTTATAGATATTTCCCTTAGAGGCTTAGAGCTGGGTTTGAGGCGTGTATACTATATCGGTGGGGAGGCTCTCCTTTTGCCTTAGGCTTGCTTGGTTTGAATTTTTTCCCTTAAATGGTAAGCTTTTCCGGTAAGTTTTAAGTGGGTGAAACTTTTTATGGCTTTGCTAAAACATCCTCTTGAGTTTGAAAGGCCACTTGTTGAGCTTGAAGAGGAGCTTGAGGCTCTTAGAAATGAGATTGAGGCCGGGAATTCCGACAGGAGGGAGGAGTATGCAAGGCTTGAAGAAAGGGTAAATAAGCTTAGGCGCGATATTTACAGCAATCTTACTGTATACCAGAAGGTCCAGCTTTCCCGCCACTTTGACAGGCCGTGCACATTGGATTTCATCAATTATATGTGCCGTAATTTTATCGAATTTCACGGAGACAGGCTTTTTAGGGACGATCCCGCTATTGTTGGCGGAACAGCAATGCTTGGAAGTGTCTCTGTCGTAATAGTAGGGCATCAGAGGGGGCGGGGCACCTCAGAGAGACTTAAGCGCAATTTTGGGATGGCCAACCCTGAAGGGTATAGGAAGGCTCTTAGGCTCTTTAAGATGGCGGAAAAGTTTAGCCTTCCTATAGTTACGTTGATTGATACTCAGGGCGCTTATCCCGGTATGGAAGCTGAGATGCACGGGCAGGCAGAGGCTATAGCTAGGAATCTAATAGAGCTTGCGGCAATTAAGACCCCAGTTGTAGCTGCAATTATTGGAGAGGGTGGAAGTGGAGGAGCCCTTGCTCTGGGGGTAGCTGATAGGGTATTGATGTTGGAGAATGCGTGTTATTCTGTGATAACGCCAGAAGGGTGTGCTTCTATACTGTGGCATAAGGGAGATGATGAGCCGCCTCAGAAGCAAGCTGCTTATGCGGCTGAGATGCTTAAGGGAACAGCTCAGGATTTAAAGGCATTTGGGGTGATTGACGAAGTTGTGCCCGAGCCTTTGGGAGGCGCCCATAGAAATTATAAGGAGGCTGCAGAGAGGCTTCAGGCTGTGCTTTTGAGGCATTTGGATGAGCTTATACCGAAGCCTGTTGATGAGCTTATAAAAGAGAGGTACGACAAGTTTAGGAAAATGGGTCCATTTACAGAATGATGACTTAGGAGTATCTTTAAGATTATGGCAAAAGACACGATAGAGATGGAGGGTGTTGTCAAGGAGTGTTTTCCCAATACTACCTTTAGGGTTAAGTGTGACAACGGCCATGAGCTTTTGGCGTATCTTGCAGGCAAGATGAGAAGATTTTACATTAAGGTGCTTCCGGGAGACAGGGTGGTTGTAGAGATCTCGCCTTATGACTTAACAAAGGGAAGGATAACAAAACGGCTGAGTCAGGTTGGAAAGGGCGGACCGGCGCCGGAGGATCTCTCTGAGGATGAAGGCACTGATGGCTCACAGTAGCATTAAGCCTCTACAATAAAGACATGATATAAAGACATCCTGATATAAAGACATAGTATAATTCCCTTAAAGTATTGGGGGGATTTTGCAAAGGTAGTCCTACACATTTGCGAAAAGCAAGAATTCCCCCGATCTCGTAGTTTTATATGGAGCGCAGGCATCTTACCTGCACGGACTACCTTTGTCGACCCTGAAAAATTCATTTTATCTCAGGCAGACCTGAAAACGCCAATTTTGAGGCGAGGTCGAGGAAGGGTTATTTTGGCGAGGGAGATAATACTATAGTATATCGCACCGAGACAAAATGTTCCTGACGAAGAGATCGCCCAAAATTGGCGAACTTTAACACGGCAACTATTGCAAGCTTTCGAGTGATAAGTCTCAAAAACTTGCAATTTATAGTATTGCATTTTCACTCAAAAGCGAGGGCTTTTAAGCCGTGTTAAAGTGTTTTTCAGGGTTAACTAAATAT
>RFKT01000226.1 GCA_003694225.1 Candidatus Dadabacteria bacterium | reverse complement strand
CTGGGGGTGTCCTGCCTTTTACATCCCCCTTCTGCTTTGGCTATCGGGATAGCAATGGGGATTATTTTCTCTGTGAGAGCCTTTTGTGGAAGATCTAAACAGAAATACCTTCGTATGCTCGGGATATACCTTGTTTTAGCGCCTCTCTTTGTTTTTGAGACTTATATGGCTGTAAAAAAACCTCCCGAATTGGGCCGAATGGTAAGCTACAAGGAAGCATTAGAGATGCCAGAGTTTTCAAGGGATGGCGGAAGGTTTAAGATGGTTCCGTTTTGGAAGCCTTCAGAGGAGATAAGAGTTTTTGCTTTCCAAGCATTTAATTCTTCTCTTCATAAGGCGCCTTCTTTTTTTGAAAATCACACAGTAGAGATAGTAGTTTTCCTTGCTGTGCTCTTAGTAATATTTGGGATGGTAAGGAGAAAGCCATCTTTCCGACTGGAATGTGTAGCGTTTTTAGTAGCCATATTTATCACATACTTTTGCGCCCGCCTCTTTGCGTTTTATCTCTTTGTTCCTCAGCGGTATATCCAGATCCCTATGACAGTGTTTTTCGTTGCTTCTTTCCCCCTAGCTGTATGGTCTGTTTTTAGGGGCAAAACAGACCAAAGGGGTTCTTTGACACAGTATATGGGGCTTGTCTTTTTAGGAGTAATAGTAGCAGTGGGTTCTGGATCTGGGCTCTATGGAGATGCGAATTTCAATAAGGTAAGGACTCAGAAGGGGCACCTGTGGAACTGGGTAAGAAAATATACCCCTAAAAATGCTCTTATAGCCGGGCATCCAACACATATAGATGGTGTGATGCTTTTTGGGGAGAGAAGGGGGTATGCTACTACTGAGACCGCGCATCCTTTTTATGATAAATATTACGCAAAGATTAAAAAGAGGCTTGAGATCTCCCTTAAAGCCCATTATGCGCGGAGCCTCAAAGAATTAGCTCTCATTTTAAAGCCTGAAGGCGTGGATTATTTTATATTTAAAAGGAAGAACTTTTATCCGGAAGCATTAAAAAAGAGCCGCTATTTTCGGCCTCTTGACGTTCTGGTAAGAGAGCTTACCTCACGGCGCTATACAGATTATGCCTATAAGCAGCTTCCAAGAAAGGTTGATATGGAAAATGCACCATATATGCCTTACAGAGACGATCAATCTGTTGTAGTAGATATGAGAAAACTTTATCAATGGCTAAATGCACAGGGGGAAAAAAGCTCTACTCCCTCAGTAAGATAGAACCTAGCTCCGGGTTTTTAATGCCTTTTACAACAACCAATCTCTCTTTAGTGCAGGCACTGATGGAGTTTCCGTTTATATCCCTTATCTCTTTTATGGTAATCAGCTCTTTAGATCCTTTAGGCCTTACCAGTGTAAGCCTTTCATTGAGGGAAATGTGAGATCTGAGAAAGATTGATGTTGCATCTTTGCATACAGAGTATACTATTCCCACACAGTTTCTGTCTCTCATCCCATATAGTGGGGATTTCAGCCGATAAAACTGAGCGGTTGTTTTATTAGATCGAAAAAAAGGGGAGAAAGCCCTGTTAGGCCATAGGTCTTTTGTGTGTTGCCTTTCTTCCCACTGTTTAATAATCCTCCCTATTCCCTCACACGATCTTTTACCGGAAGAGTACAGCCTAAGGTCAATTCGCATATGAGTTAAGCCCGCATCTATAAGGTTTGATAGAGAATCCAATATAAAATAGTCTCTATCGAGATACATTACTGTTCCGTGATCTGATTCGAGTATTCGCAATGTATGTTTTGTAAGCTCTTTAGATGAGGCTATACCTGTAAAGAGAGAGGCAGAATCCTTTTGTGCAAAGGGGCTTAAAAGTTTTCTTGCGGAGTAAAATAGCCTTATAGGGCCTGCACCAAGGATTTCACACTGTGTGTTCACTGTTTGAATAAAGTTTATCAATTTTTTTTCGGTAAGTTGAATTGAAAACACAATCCTATAAAGAGAATCTTTAAGGTATTTTTGCCACACATCTATTGCATGCAGGTTTAGGCTGTGATCTTCTAAGATAAGGTGTATCTTAACGCCTTCTAGTGTTTCCTTTGCCCATCTAAGCGCTCCAAGATCCCTTATACGGAGGTGTTTGGGCAGCGCTTTCCACTGTTTGGTGATTTTTCGCTTGCACTCTTCTAGCTCTTCATTAGTCATAAGCCGATCCCAACACAGTACCGGAGTAAGACCGAGTTCAGCAGCGTTTTGTGAGAGGCTTACTGCTGAGCGGATATCTAATACCGCCCTATCTGAAGAGAAGGGCTTAGTGGCTATAAGGACAGAATCCACCAACCCTGCATTTTTACACTCTTCTAGATCTTGTTGTGTGCTAATATATGTTGTAAACTGTGCCAATTTTTACCCTCTCTCGGGTTTTCTTAATACCACATTGGGAATAGCGGCATCCTGTAATAAGGAAGAAGGTACTTTGACTATCGTATCTTGCTGGGCCGTATCTATCGGCTCATTTAATATGTTAAGCATATTGGATGCCTTAAACTTAAATGGGGAGGCTTTAGGGTGAACTACTTCTAGAGCATCACCTGTAGATACCTTTTGGTATAGCTTTATTGCTGCTAACTTCTCTGAGCAATCTATAACAACCCCCGCGTATGAAGATGTTGCGTTTTTTATGGTGGGAGTGCCATCGTAATATATCGAATCTTGAGAAACTTTTCCGTCAAATGGATTTGAATAATAATCTCGATGAGGAAAGGAGTTAAGCTCTCTTAAAGCAGTGTTGAGTGCCTCTAATGCTTCTGTGTTTTCCATTACACTATCTATCACCCTCCTATACGCCTTACACGCAGTGGCTATATAGAGGGCTGATCTCATCCTTCCCTCTATTTTTAGCGAATCGATTCCCAGCGTGGCAGCCTCTTTTACATGTTCTATGCCGATCATATCCTTTGATGACATAAAGTGGGTAGTTGTTGTTTCACCTTGTAAAGGTTTGACCTCGTATTTGAAGCGGCATGAATGGACGCATCCTCCCCTGTTGGAATCCCTGCCTGCTGTGTAATTGGAAATTGTGCAGAAGCCTGAATAAGAGGAGCACATAGAGCCGTGTATAAAGATCTCTACTTCCAGGCCAGTCAGCCGCTTAATCTCTGCGGCGTCGGAGATTGATACCTCTCGTCCCAATATAATCCTCTCTATTCCCATTTCCTTCCACAGAATGGCGGCATCTGTGTTGAGACAAGATACTTGGGTTGAGAGATGTAGCTTTAGATCTGAACACCCTTTCACAAGACTTGCCACGCCTGGATCTGATACTACTACACCATCAGCTTTGTGTGAGGCAAGAAACTTACAGAAGTCTTCAAGCCCTTCTAGGTCTTCGTCTTGAAGGTATGCATTGATTGTTATATAGGCTTTGGCTCCGTATCTGTGGCAAAAGTCAATCGCTTCACACAGCTCAAAATCCGTAAAGTTATCTGCAGCAGCTCTGAGCCCATACCTCTGGCCGCTAAAATATACAGCATCTGCTCCGTATAAAATGGCTGTTTTTAGCTTCTGAAGGTTGCCTGCCGGGGCCAAAAGCTCAGGTTTTCCCTTGCTACTTATCATGCCGGTGATTATCCTCTTTTTATCCGTTAAATTTATCGATTTTAATGTTCTTAGGCAAAAAAGCAACGGCATGCGAAATAGGGCTTTTATTTTAGTTTTGGGTATAGTGTTATTAGCCATCTGGTGGGTATTGATGGGGGAGGTGGATGTTTATTGGGGAAAGGATTTTTTGCAATATTGGGGATCTTCTGTTTTGGCGCTTCAGGGCAAAAATCCCTACGATTCAGCTGCGCTATTTTCAATAGAAAAGAGGATTTCTGGCTGGTCTTCTCTTGATGAGCCTATTGTTATGTGGAATCCCCCTAATATTTTTCTATTTATACTTCCTTTTGGCCTTTTAGGGTTTTGCTTGGCGCGGAATCTTTTTCTTTTGGTTTTATGCGGCTCTTATCTTTTAAGTTTCATCCTTTTGGGAGAGATAATGGGTTTCAAGCAAAGGAAGCCTTTAAGTTTTAGATGTATAGTTTATCTTATTATAATTACATTTCCACCATTTCTCTCCGGGTTTTTTTACGGGCAGATCTCGCCTATAATTTTGCTTTGCTATACGT
>RFKT01000028.1 GCA_003694225.1 Candidatus Dadabacteria bacterium | reverse complement strand
GAGAGGATGAATGCAATGCGGAAAGGGGAGTACCACTGAGATAATTCTGTTTTTGGGATCTGGTTAAAGAGTAGTTTGTTGGGTTTTGATTGGCAACTCGTAAGAAATTACCGCTTATTATCGGAGCCTCCTTGCTTTTTTGCCTTCTTATTTTAGCCGGCTATATTGCTCCATGGTATCCCCCTGCATCATCCAATGAAATAAAGTGGCTTGCTTACGGTGATATACAGGGAAACTGGGAGCCTTGCGGATGCTCTCCCCTGACAGATTATGGCGGTCTTAGAAGGATATCGGCTTTTATAGATACGGCAAGAGCTGACAATGAAGACATTCTTGTTTTTGATTTAGGAAACAACTACCCCGGAAAGGGATACATTGGGAACTTAAAGATACCGTTTATTACACGGGCGAGAGAAGAGATAGCGCCGGATGCCGCACTTTTGAATTATTCTGAGGTTATTCAACTATCCGCCATTAAAAATGCGGCAAGAAAAGCCGGCATACGGCCGGTATATACTATTAGCAATCTAAGAGATTATAAAACAGAGGGTTGGATTGGTTTTAACTATGCTACCGTTGCGGGGAAAAGCATAGTGTTTGGGTATTTATTTTATAACGAGATCTCTGACGTAGTAGAACAAGTAAATGGGCGTCTCTTAGCCAAGTGGGCTGATAAACTTAAGAAATATCCTCATCTGGCTAAGGTGCTGCTTTTCTCCGGCAAAGAGAAAGATTTAAAAATAATTAGGCAGGCAAATCTATTTGATCTAATTATAAAATCTCATAGCCCTCCATTTAAAGAAGAGATAGGTGAGATTACTCAAGAAGAGATAAATTCATTAAAGCCGTACTTAGGTGTTTATACGGTACCTTTGGGAGGGCGCGGTATAATAGGGAATATAACTCCAGAGGGCCTAGAGTGGCTTTCTCAGGTTTATAACAGGACTTCAACAATTGATCCCCTTATGGAGGAATACGATTTTGATTTGTCGGTAAGTGCCAGTAGGGAGGATACTCAAACGAAGAAAGAAATGCTGTTATCTATATTCTCTGGCGCCAAAAAGTGTGGGGAATGCCATGCTGAGGAATATGCGCTGTGGCTAAAAAGCCGTCATAGCAAAGCGTATGATTCTTTAAAAGGCAGGGGAAAGGAAAAAAGCATAGAGTGTATAGGATGCCACCTTACCACGATTGAGAAAGATGACGACAAACCGGCAGTTTTTGGGAAAGATGTCCAGTGCGAGACTTGCCATGGGCCCGGCAGAGCTCATGCATCTTCACCTATTCAGACCAAAATGAAGGCCGTAACGGAGAAGAGGTGCCTTTTCTGCCATACTTTCCAGCGGTCGCCTCATTTTAGGTATGAAACTTACTGGCAGAAGATTAAACACTAGGCTAATGAAGCCACTGAGCTTGCCTAAATCAAAACACCGTTTATGGCTTTATTGGCTATTGCATTTGACCTTAAAGTTTAAAGTGTCATTTGTCGACTGACAGGATAGTATGTAAATAGTAGTAGGGCTTTCTTTGTTTGGCAGTTTAGGCAGAGGAGTTTTGATGTTGTATTATAATTTTTTATAACGGAGGGAAAAATGCAAAGGAAAGCAGCTTGTCTGATCGTAAGCGCTTTAGTTTTTTCTTTTACAGGTGTCAAAAGCTACGCTGAAACTCCGCCCCATATAGATGGAGCAAAAACTGTCACAGCGGAAGAGGCTTATAAGCTTCAAAAGGAAGGGGCTACAATAATTGATGCAAGGAAAAAAATAGAGTATGCAGAAAGCCATATTAAAGGGGCTGTTTTGGTTTCATATATGGGAAGGACTGAAAATAAGCCTGATTTTGAGCTTGGACATTATAAGGAGCTAGAACAGAAGTTTCCTGACAAAAATGCAAAGTATGTTTTTTACTGTAATGGGGTTAAGTGCTGGAAGAGTTTTAAAGCGGTTAAAGAAGCTGTCCATATGGGATATAAGCACGTTTACTGGCTCCGGACAGGATTGCCAGCATGGAAGGAGGCTGGGTATCCGGTAGAGTAGTATTGAGGTTTATTTGAGTCTGCGCGAAAGAGAGTCCTTCCGCGCTAAGCCTTAGGCTTAGTGATGATAGAGGGGATTTTCGATGCTTATAAAAGTCAATAGCCTTCGAGCTAAGACCCTTTTAGGGTTATCTCTGATTTTAGCTTTGGTTGTGCTTACAGCCGGATTTGGCATCTATGGGCAGGTTCAAAATACTCGCGCGCTGAGGAGTGTATATGAGGATCAACTGTTCCTCAAATCCCAGCTTGATAGAATATACTTTGAAGTTAGAGATATAGCTTACAGAATGCTTAGCTTTATGTCTGAGCAGACCCCAGCTCCTGGCAACCTTAATAGGCTTCGGGAATCAGTTCCTTCCATAAAGAAGGCATGGACCAATTATTTGAATAAACTTGAGTCAATAGAAACGGGAGATCTTCCGAAGGAAGCGCAAAAAATAGACAAAGTAATTAAAGGAAGCGGTCCTTTCTTTCAAAAATTAGAGTCTGCATACAGCGCTGAAGATAGGGATAGGGTCTTTGCATTGTATGAAAATGATTGGCCTGACATTGAATATGGAGTTGGCAAACCGTTAGCTGTGCTTCTTAAAAAAGAAGGAGATGCTCTGAAAGAGGTATACAAGAGAAGCATAGAAACAAACAAGAGGCTAAAGGTTTTTACGATAGGGGCGGCTGTTTTTAGCGTTGTGGCAATAATTTTTATTGCGTTCATTTTCCTAAGGTTAGTAGGTGTTATACTGAAAGTGGTAGCTAAACTTAGGGAAGCGGCAGGTGAAGTTTCTGAGGGCTCTAACAAGATTAAAAATATAAGCACTGCTCTCTCTGCTGGTGCTCAGGATGCGGCGGCATCTTTGGAAGAGACGGCCGCTTCTATGGAGGAGGTTAACTCTATGGCTAAGCAGACAGCGGATAACGCCTCTCAAGCTGAGGCTGTTGTAGTTCAATGCAAGGAATCTGCGGAAGCTGCCGGAAAAACAATGAGTGAGATGGTAAAGGCGATGGATGACATCAAGAATTCTGCCGATAAGACGCAGGAAATTTTAGGGACAATAGATGAAATTGCATTTCAAACGAATCTTCTCGCTTTAAATGCCGCTGTAGAGGCCGCAAGGGCGGGAGACGCAGGTAAAGGCTTTGCTGTGGTTGCTGAAGAGGTAAGGAGTTTGGCACAGAGAAGCGCTGAAGCTGCTGGTGACACCGCAAAGATTATTAAAAACTCACAGGCGCTAATAGAAAATGGTGTTGCGGTCTCTGAGATGGTGGCAAGCTCGCTTGGGGATATACAGAAAAATGCTTCCGACGGGGCTGAAATAGTAAGGGATATCTCCGCCGCTGTTAAGGAGCAATCAGTTGGTTTTGAGCAGGTAAATATAGCTGTAGCAAGCTTGGAAAGGGTTACGGTTGAAAACTCCAACTCTTCTGAGAGTTTAGCTGAGGCAGGAGACAAGCTAAATGGTGAATCAAAAGAGCTTGCCAATGTTGTAGATGATCTGTGCACGCTTGTATATGGGAAAGGCAAAGAGGCAGTTGTAGACTCAAAGGGAAGCTCTGCAAAACAGACCAAAGGTCTTGCCCAGACAGTTGCTAAAGAGAAAACCGCCAAAGAAAAGGTTGCAAGAGGCTCAGCAGATGAAAAAGGCTATAATAAACCAGTTGAGAAAAGGGAAGATTCCCCGGAAAAGGTTATACCACTTGAAGCGGAGGATTACCACGATTTTTAATGGCTAGTGGCATTTACTGTAAACAATTATTGCTTAAATCATCCATAAAATAGCCAATATTTTGG
>RFKT01000225.1 GCA_003694225.1 Candidatus Dadabacteria bacterium | reverse complement strand
TCGCGCCTGATTGTAAAAGATCCGGCCGAAGTGATCCCTATCAGGGAAAACCTCATCCTGCATTGGAAGGTATGCTCCGCCAGAATCAACGAGGTAAATGCAGGGGAGATTGTTCTCAAAGGCTATTTCCTGCGCCCTTAAGTGCTTCTTTACCGTCATAGGAAAGTATGTGCCCCCTTTTACAGTGGCATCATTTGCAACAATCATACACTCTCTGCCGCTTATCCTTCCTATGCCTGTTACAAGCCCAGCTCCGGGGCGCACTCCATCATAAAGCCCCATAGCCGCCAGAGGAGAAAGCTCTAGGAATGGAGAGCCTATATCAAGGAGCCTCTCTATCCGCTCCCGCACAAAGAGCTTGCCCCTTTCCTTATGCCTCGTTATGTACTTGTCCTCTGGGGGGTGCAATGCTGTTTTAAGGTGGGAGTTCAAGGTAGAGAGCAGCTTTAAGGCCGCATTTCTATTTTCCTTTGCTTCCGGGGAGTTAAGCTTTGCGTGGGAGGTTATAGCTGACATTGTAAATATTGCTTTTATGTGGCCGGTTAACTGCCGATAGGGCCAAAAAAGTGGCTGAATGATGCTCTAACATACTATCTGTGGCGGATCAAGGCATAGGATGAAGCAAGATTTCCTTTATATTTAAGGTAGTGTATAACAAACATTCAAGCTTCTTTCGGCAGAAGCCGTTTAACTGGTTAAAAACTTCCAAATATCCTGGAGAGTATGGTTATGCCTCAAGAAGAAAATGCCAAGGAACGCCTATTAGAAACTCTAACTTTGGCAGAAAGCATCTTTTCTGTGTTGGATAAGAAAAAGCTGACAGGAGTAGAGGGTGATACCCTAGTGCTAATGCACCTCTCTGTCAAATACCTTAAAAAAGCTCTTGAAAGGAGGGATCTCTTGAGTAGAGAAAGCGACGCTCTCCTTATGGAGCTTATATCGCTCTGCGATGGAGCCATTCACGGTGACATCTCGTTGACATCTGAGTTCATTGCGGTTTCATTGTGTGCAGTTAAGGCCATAAGCGAATCACTTAGGAACAATAACAATGAAGAAGTGGAGAGAGCCGCCGTTGCCCTTAATAACCTGACTTCGGGTGGGAGTGGAGATGGCCAAGCTGGAGAGAGGAGAGATTTAAAAATCCTTATAGTGGAGGATGACCACATAACAAGGCTTACGTTGGACAAGATATTGCGAAAATACGGCACATGCGAGCATGCTGTGGATGGCAGAGAAGGAATAGTATCTTTTCTTTTAAGTTTGGAGGAAGATGAGCCATACGACCTTATCTGCTTGGACATTAATATTCCAAAGATAAACGGGAGAGATATCTTGCGGTTGATTAGAAGGAGCGAGGAAGAAAGAGGGCTTTCTTACAGCGATGGAGTTAAGGTTGTTGTAATAAGCGGCCTAGACGATCCCCAATCGGTTATAGGATCATTTAAGGACGGATGTGAGGCTTACCTTGTTAAGCCTGTAAGCCGACAGAAGTTAGAAGGGCTGTTAAAAAAGTTAGATCTTATTTCGTAGATCTTTCTGTTGGTGTCACTTATCAAAGCTGACTTTTAGCAACACCCAACTATTTTCTGTGTGAGATGCGAAAATCATGCTATAGGCTAAAATGCGTTGGTATTGAAGGTAGGGGTCTCCTTGTGAATTTTCAAAAATAATATCTAGGCATCCAATCTATGTTTAATATTTTTTTAACCCTTATAATACCTTGCTTCTGCTGGCCTGTTAAGGAACGCACAGGGATTGCATGCAAGCCTTATAAGTTTCTAGAAGGCAATATTTTATATAATTGTATAACGCGTTGTCGGCTAGTATGATAGAGGGTAAGGATAATCGTGCTTTTCGGCAGACGGTTTTCCCGCAAATGATATGCCTTGCAGTGATGTCTGTGAAGCGGTTGATTATGTTGCGCTTTGATGATGAGAAAGGAGTAGTAAGCCTTTTAATAACAGCTGTGTCATTGCCTCTTATATTGCTTCTCGCAGTAGCTGCATTTAACCTCTCCAGATTCCCGGCGGTAGAAAATAATGTTGCTAGCCACCTTACAGGAGAAGCCTTGGGATCTGATTATATATGCGCTTCCCGGCTTCAGGGAGGTTCATGCCTTAAAGGTGTGGCGCCTAATGAAGAGGGACAGTGTGATGTTAATATAGACAGCTATCTTCCGGCAGCCCATAACTTATGTGTTGTGTTTGGTGAAGGCTCTTCTGATGAAGAGGGATGTATACCTTCAAAGCCTGAAGCTAACACAGGTATATTATCGTCTGAAAAAGCATCTAAGATAGCTCGCCGCATTGCAGAAAATACATATTGCGCCATTAAGGGGGACAGCGCTTCATGGCTCTATTCATATAGGGATGTCCACGTTGAAATCCAATTTGTTAAAGCTGTTGTAAGGAGGGATTCTGGTGTTGTAAATGCCGTAAATGGATATGGTTCAAAAGCAGTTGCAGGTTATGTGAATGGTAATATCCTTTCTGTCGATTTGGTTCTCAGAGACATAAAATCATCTTTTCTTAATAGAAAGCTTGGATGGGAGATAGAGGCATGTGGTTTAGGGAGTCAAAGTTTTCAAAGTTGCCCAACTACATGGCTTGATTCATATTGGGTTGTTGCTACTGCTAGTGTGAAGATAGATGCTTTATTTGGAGGAATAGGGCTACCAGAGCCTCCTTCCGCTGACGGGACTTATATAGTAAGTTCTTATTCTGTTGTTCCTTACTCAAATGTTGCGGGTATAGAAAGCGTTAATTTTGGAGAAATAGGTGTCGGGTTGTCTTGATATGATATATCTTAAGATAAAGCGTTCTAAATGCGGCGTTTGATAAAGGCAATTTAAAAGGGAGAGAGACTTCAATATTATGGCGAAGGTACTTATCATAGAAGATTCGGAGTCTCAAGCTGAGATTATTAAATCCATTGTGGAGTCTGCTGGCCATGAGCCGATTATCTGTCCCGATTTGAAAAGGGGCATTTCTCAAACTGTGCTTTCAGTTGAGCCTGATATTGTTCTTTTGGATCTTGTGCTTTTAGATAAAGATGGCAAGCCGCTCCAAGATGGGTTTCAGATGTGCAGGGAGATAAAGCGTGTTTCCAACAACAAGATAGGCGTGGTAATAGTAAGCTCTAAGGGGGATGAAGCCTCTGCAAAGTGGGCTGTGCTTCAGGGCGCAGATGCCTTTTTGCAGAAACCTTTTGTTGTGGAAGACCTTATAGAGGTAATGGAGGAGGTTTTAAGAAAGAGCGGGGAAGAAAACTGAAAGATAAGAACCTGTTAACAAAGTGTTGCGGTTATGAGAATAGCTATAGTTGATATAAGCCCTGAAAGCAGAGCCGCGCTTATAGGCAGGCTTCAGCTTGCCTGCACAGAGGCGGGGCTCCTCTCTCCGGAGATCTTGGAGGTAAACCTCAATGCACCCGGAGATCTTCCTATAAACCCTCCTGTAGCCTGTTTTATAGGTCCCGGATCGTATTCGCGCTTTGGAGAGCTTATTGAAGAGATTCGAAGGATTACTCCGGATGTTCCGATTGCGCTTGTACTTGAAAATGAGATCTATACTAGCAGAGGGATAAGCCTCAGAAAGCGGTTTGGGGTTGATGTAATGCCGCTTGGCGATATAGCCCAAATTGCTGGATTCCTTTTAGATTGCGCAGAGAGAAAAAAAGAGGCGGAAGGGACTCTCCATTCTTTTGTTGTTGGTGTTGCGCATCTTAAGGGAGGAGTTGGAGCCACGACACTGGCGACATCGCTTGCCGCATGCTGGGCCCGCAATGATTTTACAGCTGCTTTAGTTGACTTTGACGACCTTTCCCCTGAAGCCACACTATGGTCTCATGCAAAGCCTCATCATAGGGATGTGACGGCGGAGTTTCTGAGGCGGGGGGAGGTTTCTCAAGAGAGAATAAATGAGCTTCTCGTACCGGTTGAAGGATATGACGGCAAATTAGTGGTTGTAGCGCAACCGCTTCTTTACAAAGAGGGGTTTCATTTTAAAGCTGATGTTTTGGATAATGCCCCAAGCGCTTCATCCTTTGTCACGACACTGCTGGATGTGCTGCGGAAAGAGATAGGAATTGTCGTTATAGATCTTGCTCGTTCTTGGGGAGTTGCAACTTTTGCCGCTTTGCCTCTGTGTGATGCTGTGATGCTTGTAACAGATGATGATGGTATGTCAATTCGCATAACGCTTGATACTCTCGAAAGACTCAGAGGAGAATCTGGGGATTCCGGGGAATTTGACTTCTCTAAATGGAATATGGTTCTCAATAGCTACACAGGAAAGCTCATTACTCCGCAGGTTCTGGCGGAAGAAGTGGATAAGCTTGATATAATGCCTCCGGAGGCTTCTCTGTTTACCGTTCCCTTTTCTGAGAGCGGGCGCCAGTGGGGAGCTCCGGGCAAGTCATTCTATGATCTTGCAGAGCCTAGTGTAAAAGAGGTGATATTTAAGATCTGCTCTACTCTGGTTCCTATGGAAGGGAAGGCATCTGAGGATCAAGGAGCATTAGGAAAATTGGTTGGCAAGCTTAAGAGTTTTATTTGAGGCTGTGCGGTTTTAGTGGGCGGCAGGATCATAGACACCACTTTAGAGAAGGAATCTCTGGATAGATATCTTACCTATGCCCTTAGTGTTGTTTCTTCACGGGCTCTTCCAGATGTGCGTGATGGCTTGAAGCCTGTGCAGAGGCGCATTCTATACGATATGTTTTCCTTTCTATCTTTGACACCGGATAAAGGATATAAAAAATCCGCCGCAGTCGTAGGTGGTGTTTTGGCGAGATTCCACCCGCATGGTGATACCGCCTGTTATGATGCCTTAGTGCGTATGGCACAGGATTTTGCGTGCCGTTATCCACTGATCGACGGACAGGGAAATTTTGGCTCTATAGATGGGGATTCTGCCGCCGCCTACAGATACACTGAGGTAAAGCTTACCTCATTTGCTGTAGATGTGGTGGGAGAAATCCATGAGGAAACAGTTGCCTTTAGGGATAATTTTGATGGCACCCATAGAGAGCCTGTCGTGCTGCCCTCTAAGGTGCCAAATCTTCTCGTAAATGGATGTATGGGAATAGCTGTTGGGATGGCAACTAATATCCCTCCTCACAATTTAAGGGATGTTACAAAGGCGTTGCGGGAGCTGATTAACAATCCCAAGGTGTCAGATTCAAGGCTTGCTTCCCTGATAAAAGGGCCGGATTTTCCCACAGGGTGCGATATAGTAAATTCCGCCTCTGAGCTGAAGGAAATATATGCCACGGGGAGAGGCTCCATAAAGATGCGGGGAGGCTGGAAGCTTGAAGAGGGAGCGCGAGGAAAAAAGTTTATAGTAATAACCAGTGTCCCCTATGCGCAAGACAAATCCCAACTGGTAGAAAAGATAGCCCAGTCAATTATTGCAAAGAAGGTGCCTCAGTTGGTTGATGTAAGGGATGAATCGACAGACGAGGTGCGCATAGTGCTTGAACTGTCTCCAAAGGCAAATCCGGAGCATGCCATAGCGTACCTTTACAAGAATACCCAATTAGAGATGAATTTCTCTGTAAATATGACCGCTTTAGTGCCACAAAATGGGACGCTTACCTGCAGGCCGGAAAGGCTTTCATTAAAGGGGCTTCTCCAGCATTTTTTGACGTTTAGAGAGGAAGTTACGAGAAAGAGGCTTGAGTTTGAGCTTAAAAACCTAAAGAAGCGGGTACACATCTTGGAAGGGCTTGTAAAGGCGCTCAATGCTGTCTCTGAGATCATCCGTATCGTGAGGAGGAGCGAAGGGCGCAAGGATGCCGCAGACAAGTTGCGCGCAAGGTTTAAGTTTTCACAGGAACAGTCGTATGCAATTGTTGATATGAAGATTTACCAGCTATCCAAGACCTCAGTTGATGATATAAAGCGTGAGCTGAGGGAGAAGAAGAAGCGCATAAAAGAAATTGAAACGGTATTAAAAAGCAAAAAAGGGGTATTGCACCTTGTAGAAAAAGATATAGAAGCAATAGCCAGAAAGCACGGAGATAAAAGAAAGAGTAGGATTTTAAAGTCTGACACAGTTACGGAGTTTGATGAGAGCGCTTATATAGTAATGGAGGAAGTCTATGTAATTATCACTAAAGACGGGTGGCTAAAGAGGATCAGGCAAGGCAATGATCCCAAAGGAACACGGATTAGAGAGGGAGATAAGATAGCCAAGGTTCATGCCCTTACCACCTTAGATAGCCTGGCGCTTTTTACCAGCCAAGGGTATCTATATTCCCTTAAGGTTTCTGACATACCATCTTCAAGCGGCTATGGCATGCCTGTCCAAAAACTCCTTAGGTTTAGGGACGAAGAGAGGATAATCCAAAGCTATGCAGTGTGGGTAGATGATAGGGAAGGGCTTCAGAGGGAGCTTTTCTCGGACAATAAAGGGGTGCTTGCCGAGGGAGACGATCTGTTAATGGTCTCTTCGGATGGAATGGGAGCCAAGATGCGGATGGAAGAGGTTACAACCCCAAAAAGAACAGGGAGAAGGGTTATGAAGTTAAGGTCAGGTTCTGAGCTGGTATCTGTATGCCATAAGGAGAGATATTTGGCTGTGTTTACCAAGGAAAAAAAGGGAATGATTGTGGATGCTGGAGAGATCCCCCTTCGGGAGGGTGCGTCTTTGGGGGTTAAGGTTATTTCACTCGATAGCGGCAACACAGTGATTGGTGCTTGCGCTCTTTCTTCTTTGAAGGGGAGTGTTGAGATAATGTTGAGCAGCGGAAAAAGAGCCAAGATAGCGGTGGGAGATATTGCAAGGCGCAAGAGGGGGAGCAAGGGGGCCGCTGTTATTAGGCGCGGCTCTATTGTTGGATGTATATGCGATGGGTAGTAAGGTGGCTGAAAGCTACAGAGCAAGTGATATAGAGGTATTAGAGGGGCTTGAGCCTGTTAGAAAGCGCCCCGGAATGTATATTGGAGGGACTGACAAAACAGGCCTAGTGCAGCTAGTGTCTGAAATTCTTGACAACGCCGTTGATGAAGCGATGAATGGGTATGCGAACAAGATAGTAGTTACCCTTCATAGGTCTGGAGACACCATATCTGTTGCGGACAATGGCAGGGGCATACCTGTTGGAAAACATCCCAAATACAAGAGATCTGCGCTCGAGCTTATCCTTACAACCCTTCATGCGGGAGGGAAGTTTTCTGATAAGAACTATATATCATCCGGCGGGCTTCACGGAGTTGGCGCATCGGTGGTAAATGCTCTTTCGGATAGGCTTGAAGCCGTTGTGTGGAGAGATGGAAAAGAGTGGAGGCAGGCATTTTCCAGGGGAAAGCCGCTTGGAAAGGTGAAGTCATTTAAGGCTAAGGGCAAAAAGAGAGGCACACAAATTACATTTAAGCCGGATCCGGAGGTTTTCCCTGATATTAAGTTTCCAGTGGAAAGGATAAGAGCAATTATAGAAGAAAAGGCTTTTCTTAATGGCGGCCTTGAGCTTCATTTTGTCGACGAGGCATCTGGTACAAGAGAGATATTTAAATATGAAAATGGCCTTGAAGCCTTAATAGAGAGCCACATAGAGAAGAATCGATTGAAGCAAATAGGAGGCGACATCTTTTGCCTGAAAGATTTAAATGGCGATATAAGGGTAGAACTTGCGTTTGCATGGACGGAAGCCACATCATTTTCTATAAAATCATTTGTAAATGGCATTTGCACAAAGAGCGGCGGCTATCATGAGGATGGCTTTAAGTCCGGTTTAAGCAAGGCGATTAGGAACTATATGTCGGTGCACGATCTTATCCCTAAAGGCGTAAGCATTATAGGTGACGATATTAGGGAAGGGCTTATTGCTGCTGTATCCGCGGTTGTGCCTGTAAGTTTTGTTAATCTCCAGTTTCAAGGGCAGACAAAAGACAGGCTTAACAACCCAGAAGTGGCGCAGCCTGTAGAGCAACTTGCACGGTCATTTGAAAATCTTCTTAATGCAAAGCCATCTCAGGCGTCTCTTATTACAGACAGGATATTGCTCTCTGCAAAAGCAAGGATCGCCTCCCGCTCCGCCTCTTTGAGTATCAGCAGGAGAGTGAGTGCGAATCATAAGCTTAATCTTCCCGGCAAACTTGCAGACTGTACATTGACTAAGGCTGACAAATGCGAGCTCTTTATTGTTGAAGGAGACTCTGCCGGGGGAAGCGCAAAACAGGCGCGGGACAGGTCTACTCAGGCTGTACTGCCTCTACGTGGAAAGATCCTTAATGCTATTTCATCTCCGTCATCTAAGGTTTTGGAGAACAAAGAGATATCAAATGTTATTACCGCCCTCGGATGTGGCGCTGGTGATGCCCTGAACTTAGCCAAACTTAGGTATGGAAAGGTAATAATTCTAACGGATGCAGATGCGGATGGGATGCATATAGCCTCCCTTTTGATCGCTTTCTTTTACACATATATGCGAGGGTTGGTAGAAAATGGACATCTCTATATTGGACTGTGCCCTCTTTACAGATTAAAATGCGGCTCTGGAAAGAATGAGAAAACTTATTGGGTGAGATCTGACGAGGAAAAAGATAGGGTGCTAAAGAAGATCGGTAAAAAGGCGGTGACAATTACCCGGTTTAAGGGGCTTGGCGAGATGAATCCGGAAAGTCTATGGGAGACTACTATGAACCCTAAGAGCAGAACCTTGCTGAGGGTTTTTCCGGAAAGCATGGATGAATCAGAAAGAGTGTTGAATGATCTGCTGGGCAAGGATGCTTCAGCCAGATACCGTTTC
>RFKT01000224.1 GCA_003694225.1 Candidatus Dadabacteria bacterium | reverse complement strand
GTCTTGAGTGGAAAAAATATTGCAGCTCGACCACCTAACTTCAGCTCCCAACTCAGTCAAGGTTTCTATCAGGACCGCCGTTTGGATAGTCATATGGAGGCATCCGGCAATCCGAGCGCCTTTGAGAGGCTTCGATTTGCCGTACTCTTCCCTAAGCGCCATTAGCCCCGGCATCTCTTTTTCTGCCATCTCTATCTCTTTCCGCCCCCATTCAGCCAGAGAGATGTCGGCTACCTTGTAATCGTTTTCGCATGTGCAAAGGCACGCTTCTTTTGGTTTGCCACCATCCGTTTTACCTCTGTGTGCAAGTGACATAATCCACTCCCCTAATGCATTATCGTTTATACATAGTTACAAGGCTTCACTCAAGCCACTACACTATGATGCACAGACTATATGATGCACGGCTTTAGAGGAAAAGTCACACTTTTTCAATTACTGTAGCAATCCCCATGCCTAGCCCGATGCACATAGTAATCAGGGCGTACCGGCCCCCCGTTCTTTCAAGCTCGTCAAGCGCAGTTCCTATAAGCATAGCGCCTGTAGCTCCGAGCGGATGCCCAAGCGATATACCCCCTCCGTTTACATTCACCTTAGCCGGGTCAAGCTCAAGCTCACGCATAACATATATCGGCACAGGGGCAAACGCCTCATTTATCTCCCACAGATCAATTTGCTCTATAGAGAGCCCGGCGGAAGCAAGCGCCTTCTTTGATGCAGGCACAGGGCCAGTCAGCATAATCTTCGGATCGGAACCCACATTGGCAATAGAAATAATCTTTGCCCTCGGCTTTAAATTAAGTTCTTTTGCCTTCTCTTCACTTGCAAGAAGAAGCGCCGCCGCTCCGTCAACAATCGCAGAGGCGTTTCCCGCAGTAATAAGCCCGTCTTCTTTAAATACAGGCTTAAGGGCTGAGAGGGCTTCCATAGATGTGTCAGGCCTTACATTGTCATCGTAGTCAAGGGTATGGCTGTTTCCCTCCTCATCAACATAAGGGACAGGTATTAGGCTTTTGGAGAATCTTCCCTCATCCTGCGCGGCTTTGGCCTTCATGTGGCTTTCATAAGCAAATTTATCCAGCTCTTCCCGCGAAATCTTAAACTCTTCGCACATAAGCTCCGCCGCCAATCCCTGATGAACTAAGTCAGGGTAGTGGGATTTAAGCATAGGACTTGTCTCTCCTCCGCAGTCGCTAAACATAGGGACCCTCGTCATATGCTCGACTCCCCCTGTAACCACAAGATTTTGAATCCCAGATTTAATCCCAAGCGCCCCGAAATTTGTTGCTTGCTGTCCGGAGCCACAAAGCCTGTTAACTGTTGTGGCAGATACAGTGTAAGGCCACCCTGCTGCAAGCACTCCGGCGCGGCCCACACACCACCCCTGCTCATCTGTCTGAGTGACACACCCGATCACCACATCGTCTACCTCTTCTAAAGGAATCTGGTTCCGCTCCTTAATCGCATTTAGCGGATAGGTTAGTAAATCCACAGGGTGTACAGAGAGAAATTTCCCCTTCCTTCTAGCTCTTGGGGTTCTAACAGCATCGATTATCAGACACTCTTTCATAGCCTTTCACCATTAAAAAAATGTAACAACGTTAAGCGGTGTGATTATAAAGGCATTTGAATAAAAGTCCAAAATGGGAAGCGACCGCACACGGCGTGCACAAACACCGTTTTAAGGCCTATCCCTTAGAAAAACATATAGGTCGCTTACAGGGAAAACCGGATCTAAGTTTCTCAGCCCAAATCCTACATCAGGGCCCCGAGCGTCTGTGTGTTGAAACACATATATCCTATCAAGCCCAGCGAGGTTATCCCTTAGATAAGGCCATACAGTTTCTCCATATGCAAGCTGCTCATTTACTCCCTGCTTTCCTGTCTCAGTAACCCAGATGGTTTTGTTAAGCCCATTTAGAAAATCCTTTGGGCCTCCGTCCCTTACAAAGTTTTCAAACTGTTTCCCGTAATAGTGGATGGCGTAAATATCCATAAAATTTAGCGCGCCGGCCGACACCATATCTTTGTTGTAATTTAGGTTGTGGGGGTAGTTCTGTGTGATGGTTTTTGTTGCCGCTCCAATTACAAGCTTTCCTGGGGCGGCGTCCTTAATGGCGCTATAGGCGAGTGCTAAAAGCTCCACATAGTTTTCCGCGCCGCTCGGCTCAGAGCCGTCAGCTATACCTAAGGCTATGTTGTCATTGTTGGTTGCGTCATTGGGTTCGTTCCATATCTGAAAACCTATAATTTTACTGTTGGATTTATACCTTTCCACTACCTTTTTTACCCATAGCTCAACAAAGGTCTTCCGGCCATTGCCGTCAATAAAGTTTGCGGGGTTATACATCCAAGATGGAACTCCCGAAAGGAGCACTAATACATCGATTCCATCAGGAACTGCGCTTAGTATAGCATCATAAAAAGAAAAGTTTGGGCTGGCAGACTTTGAGGCTTGGACCTTGTCATCCCACTGAAAAAGCACCCGTATATACTTAAGGCGCAAGGTATCTTTTACCTCAGAAAGTTGCTCTTCAATTGTGCCAAAGCGGGAATCGTTAAGAAATGAATTTATGCCGAGCCTGGATGTGTCTATATCCTTACGTGGCACCCCGTCAACAACATCCACTAAATCGCTGATTCCCGATTTGCTGCATCCTATAGCAGTCACACCGACAGCTACTGTAACAACAGTGGCTGCAAGACACAGAAGGAAATGCCTCAATTGCATATCGCACCTGTCCTTGAATTTGGATTAAAAGGCCCGTAGCACTTCCCAGATGCCCTTATGTATACGTTTGGACTTCCTGATTGCGCTCTTGCAAGTGAGATTAGCTCTGAACCAGTTTTGTTGCACCCGTAAATGCCCCCAACATAGTAGT
>RFKT01000223.1 GCA_003694225.1 Candidatus Dadabacteria bacterium | reverse complement strand
ATTATTATTGTAGTTAAAGATACGGTTCCCCCTTCCTTCGATTCCTTGCTGTTTTTGCAGGTGTGCCGTAAGCAACCACACTGCTTTCTATGTCGGAGATAACAGTGGATCCTGCTCCGATTACACTGTTATCGCCAATGTTTATTCCGTGTATAACACTCGCTCCGATGCCTATAACAGAACAGAGCCCTAAAGTTGAATTGCCCCCTAAGACAGCGCCGGGCTGCACAGCAGCATAGTCTTCAACTATACAATCATGCTCAATGATAGCTCCTGTATTTATTATACAATGCCTCCCGATAGTGGCGCCTGTGTTAACTGTCGCTCCAGGCAAAACGACTGTCCCATGACCTATCTTAACATCGCGGGCGATATTAGCCGAGGGATGTATAATGGTGGCAAAAGGAAAGCCTCTTACCCGGTCGGATATATTTTTCCTGATCCAGTTATCTCCGATAGCAATCACAAGATATGTCTCTGGATAACCTGTGAGGGCGGTCTCATCTCCCAATATGTCATATCCCAGATATTCTCCTCGTTTTGATTTGTCTACAATTCCAACAATGGAATATCTTCCTTGCTTTTCCACCGCATCTATTACGACACTTGCGTGTCCTCCAGCGCCTATAACTATTAACTCTTCCATACTTACGCTACAGGTTAAAAAGTTATTTTGTCGCAATCGAAAGAACTTTTTCAATAGCTCTTTGCATATCATCCATATCCTTTGCTCCAATAGTTGGATGGACCAAGAACATAAGGGAGGTCTCTCCGAGCTCTTTGGCGACAGGAAGCCTTTCAGGCGGTGTTTTAATTGCCTCAAAAGCCTTTTCCCTATAGATCTCAGGACAAGATCCAGAAAAGCAGGGAATGCCTTCAGCCGATATGGCTTCCATAATCTTATCTCTGCTCCATCCCTCTCTTAAGTTATCAGGCCTAATAAAACAATAGTATTTGTAGTAGCTGTGGTATATATGCTTAGGGGGGTCTGTGATCCGAATAGAAGGGAACTGTGAGAGGCATTTGCTTAGCATCGCCGCGTTGTAACGCCTCATTTCCACCCATTTGTCCATCTCTTTTAATCCTAACCTGCCAAGCGCAGATTGAAACTCTGTCATTCTGTAGTTTGATCCAAAAGAGGTGTGAACCCATTTAAAGGCTGGCGATGAAGGGAGGTTTTTCATAATTTCAAGATCCTTTCCGTGATCGCGGAGAGCCCAGATCTTTTTCATGGTTGAATGGTCATCAGTAAGAACCATGCCACCTTCTCCTCCCGTGGTAAAAATCTTGTCTTGGCAGAAGGAAAATGCGGCTATATGGCCAAGCGCTCCCGCTTTGTGGGTATTATACGAGGCTCCGTGAGCCTGAGCACAATCTTCTATAACAATTAAACCTCGTTTTTCCGCTACATCCATTATGGGATCCATTTCGCACGGCCATCCCGCATGGTGAACAGCCACAATCGCTTTGGTTCTTTCTGTAAGCCGTTCCTTGATTGTCTCCGGTGTTATATTTTGAGATACAGGATCAATATCAGCAAATATGGGCGTCGCGCCTGCTGAGACAATACAGCTAGCAGAAGCTATAAAGGATCTAGGGGTTACAATGACTTCATCGCCAGCCCCTATGCCGTATGCCTTAAGCGCTAATTCCAGAGCCACAGTTCCGTTCATTAGAGAGATTCCGTACCTTCTGCCGCAATAGGCGGCAAACTCCTCTTCAAATGCCTTGCCTTCCTTGCCGGTGTGATAATTCACCTTGCCGGATTCCAAGATCTCCCTTAGATGACGGCTCCATTCAGACGGAAATGATGGCCACGGCGGAAAAGGGGCTTTTCTGATCGGCTTTCCTCCAAATAGTGCTAACGTAGATTCCATCCAAAGTCTCAAGGATAAAGGATAAAATGCTACTGCATTTTAGGTATTAAGCTATGATTTGTCTAATCCTGGTCACTTGCTGGAAGAAACGGCGGAATTGGGCAGTTGAGGGACTCGCATACCGCCCTCAGAAGCTCGGCTTCTTTTTGGGTTACCTTTCCATCGTAGGCTATCACAGCGGTGCAGGCGCGGACTATCTTTTCCTTTACATCGGGAAGGCTGTATTCAAGCTCTGAAAGGACAATATCTAACTGCTCCACTGTATATTGCCCCTTCTTTAACCTTACTATATCAACTTCAAGGCCAATCTCCTTTGCCCCCTTAAGGAAAGCCGCTTCTGCTTTGTCTTCATCCTCCTCGGCGCCTTCATTTGCAAGCGCAGAGAGAAGAATCTCTATCTCTTTTTTGGCTGAGGCAACAGAACGATATAGATAGGGGCTTCTTCCCTTAGTGCCGTAATAGTGAACCTCGACAGAGTGCATCAAAATTCTCACTAAAATAAGCTCAAAAAGGGATATCTTGTTATCCGCTTGGATGAGAAAGGCGATATTTTCCTGAAAATTTTCATACTGCCTTTGAGAAAGCCTTCTTAAAGCTGGTATCGCCATGTCAATCACAGCAAGCCTCGACTCTCTGCTTATCGACTTTACATACGGTTCTACCGCCTTGAGCCTTCCTACCACGCCGTCAATGTCGTGCTCTTCAAGGTGGGTTATCTGCTTTACCCTGATCTCAGGTTCTTCACTAATAAGGAGTATATAGATCATAAGTCTTGCTCCCAATGTGCTGCGTGCAAGTTCCTTTATCTGCTGAGGCATGGTGTTTAAGAGATCCGCAGCATAGAGCAGATGTCCATTTTGGGGGGCACCGATACTTTTTACAGAATCCTGAGGGGTAATCTCAAATTGCATACCCTTTGCTTTGCTAAGGTAACTGGATACTCCTCCCTGGTCAGCCATTCGGGTCGCTGACTCCATCTCTGACACGGCAGAGCTCATTATCTCTTCTTTTGCTGAATATGATGGCTCTGGAAGGGTGCCGTCAAAAGAGGGATCAATACGGCGTATCCGCTCCAAAATAGGAGGATGCGTCGCAAAGAGGGCGAAAAAAGAAGCTGCTAAGCCGTCAGCAAAAAACATATGGCTTGCTTCTTCAGCTTTCGGCGAGGATATCTTTGAGGTGAACCCGGCGATCTTCTTTAAAGCTCCCCCTATCGTATCGGGATTTCGTGTGAATTGGACAGCTGAGGCATCGGCTAAAAACTCCCTCTGCCGCGAGACCGCTGCCTTAATAAGTTTTCCAAAAAATACCCCTATATACCCTAGAACCATAATAACCAGCCCAACTAGGGCTAAAGCACTTGTATTGGATCTTTTACTTCTATAACTATAACTGCGGTAGGTAGAACTTCTTAACAGAGAGTAGCCAATAATGGATATGGCCAGTATTCCATTCAAGATTCCTATAAGCCTTAAGTTAAGCCTCATATCCCCATTCAAAATATGGCTGAATTCATGGGCTATTACCCCTTGAAGCTCATCTCTGCTAAGTTGCTCAATGCATCCTCTGGTTACCCCTATAACGGCATTGGAGGGGGTATATCCGGCTGCAAACGCGTTTATTCCATCTTCATTTTCAAGGAGATAAACATCTGGTACCGGCACTCCGGAGGCGATAGACATCTCTTCAATTACATTGAGAAGCCTTCTTTCCAGCGGATTCTTTGTATCCGGATCTATAACTCTTCCTCCCAGAGCCTGCGCTACTGCAGCTCCTCCACGGCGCAGGACATACATTTTATAAAGGGTTCCTATCGTAATTATTGCACCGACGGATACGGTTACTCCCCAAAAAATTTGTGGATTCCACCAGGCGTTAATATGGCCACTGCCAGCTCTGAGCACAAATATAACGGCTAGGTAGACCCCGACAAAGATAGCGATAACTGCCAAAAGAAAGAGAAGCACTAAACGAGTTGTAAGCCTTCTGGCCTTTTCCTGCTGCTCAAAGAAGGATGTGGCCCCATATCTCATCGTGTGCGCCGAAACTAAAAGCTATGAGAAGGATACCTTTGGAGCCTGCCTTTCGGAGAGATCCTCTATTTCATAGAGCTCAGCAGGCTCAAAATGGAACATATTGGCTACAATCGAGCTTGGAAACTGTTCTCTGGAGATATTGTAAACCATAACCGCATCGTTAAAGGCTTGGCGCGCAAAGGCAATCTTGTTTTCAGTGCTTGTAAGCTCTTCAGAGAGCTGCCGCATATTTTGATCCGCTTTTAACTCAGGGTAATTTTCCACAACAGCCATTAGCCTTCCTAGCGCCGTCCCAAGCGCTCCTTCCGCCCCCATAAGCGCCTTCATGGCAGACGGGTCTCCTGGCTTGGCGGCAGCCTGGGCGCTCGCTGCCGAAGCCTGATTTCTAGCGGCTATCACGGCGTTAAGAGTCTCCTTCTCATGCTGCATATAGGCTCTTGCAGTCTCAACTAGATTCGGAATCAGATCATACCGCCTTTTCAATTGTACATCGATCTGCGCATAGGCGTTTTTATACCTGTTTTTAAGGCTTACAAGCCTGTTATAGATAGATATAAAGAGGGCTACGATAAGCCCTAGCGCTATCAAAATCAGGGTAAAAGGAGAGATTCCATCCATGAGATTTATCCTTAAAGGGCTTAATTTGCTAAT
>RFKT01000222.1 GCA_003694225.1 Candidatus Dadabacteria bacterium | reverse complement strand
CTCCTGGGCACCACAATTTTTTTTGACACACTGTAATTTTGACAAACTACAAAAGACAAGATGGAAGTAATCATTGAAGATACAATGGAGAAGGCTAGCCGGATGGCTGCCCGTTATATCGCAAAAGAAATAAGAAAAAAACCAGATGCTGCCTTGGGATTAAGCACTGGACGAAGCCCTAGATTCTTATACAGGGAACTTGGCAGGATGCACAAAGAGGAGGACCTGGACTTTAGTCGGGTGAAGGTATTTAATGTGGATGAATACGTTGGTATTGAGCCTGAACATCCCGCTTCAAGTTATTTCTATTTTAACGAGTACCTCTTTTCGTCTGTAAACATTTCTGCAAGCAACATTAGGTTTCTAGACAGTACAAATAAGGATATAGTCAAAGCGTGCTCAGACTATGAGAAAGCCATAGCTGAGGCAGGGGGTATAGACATTCAAGTGCTAGGTGTCGGGAGTGTGGGGCATATTGCATACAACGAGCCAACCTCTTCATTCGGATCGAGAACAAGGATAAAAACATTGACAGAGGTGACGCGCAGAGATATTGCTCCTCTCTTTAAGGATAGAGACGAAGTACCCAAATATGCCGTTACTATGGGGATAGGCACAATAATGGACGCCCGGTCGGTTGTGATGTTGGCATTCGGGAAGGAGAAGGCTGACATTGTTGCAAAGATGGTAGAGGGCGCTGTAACCTCCATGGTGCCAGCTTCTGTGCTGCAGTTTCACCGGAGTGTAAAGGTTTTCTTGGATGAAGATGCAGCTTCAAGGCTTACTCTGGTGCCCTACTACAAGGCTGCGTTTGAGAGCAAACCTGAAAGCGAAAGATTTTAGATGCATCCTAGCAATTTCCACTTTGTAGAGGTCTCCTCCGGCAACTCGAAGCCAAGCGATATAGCTTCATTGGCGGAAGGGAGAGAGCTCGCGGGACAAAGATGGCTCTTTCTATCTCCCCACGATGATGACTGCATACTTGCTTTTGGGCTCCTTATGCAAGCTGCCGCAAAAAGAGGCATAGAAACCTCTCTTTTGGTTGCAACAGATGGCTCTTTAGGCTATGTGTCCCTGGAGCAAAGGGATACGATTGTAGAGACGCGAAGGGGCGAGACATTGCGCGCTTATGAGATGGTTGGAGTCCTCAGGGAGCGTATTTATTTCTTAGGATTTCCCGACAATTCCCTTAGAAATTATCAGGGAAGGAGAAAAGCTCAAGATGGGGATCCGGAGATAGAAGGGTATACGGGGCTTCAAAACCACCTTACTTATTTTTTAAGGAAGATTGCTCCCGATGCTCTCTTCGTTCCCACAGGCAATGATATCCACATAGACCATAAGGTTTGCAATGAAGAGTTGGGGATCTCCCTCTTTCATGCCTCAAGCGGCATCTGGCCTGAGTTGGGCCCAAAGATCTCTTTGCCGCTGTTATATTACGGAGCAGTATATTGCGATCTCGACCAGGTGGATTTCGCAATAAAGGGAGATGAGGATATGCACCGTCGCAAGCTTGACGGCATCCGCACATTTGCATCTCAAAAGCAGATAGTTGATGCCCTAGCGTCTCAAAGGGGCGCTCAGCCGGCCATTGAGGTTTTCCAAAGAGTAAAATACAACTTCTTTGAGCCGAATAATTACAGGTGGTTATTCGAGCACGAGCAATAGTAGCACAGAGAAGGATCATAGTGGGACACTGTCTTTAAAGAGCTTCATCACTGAGCGCCTTAGATTGTCAGATAAGATCCGATCGCGGGAAATTACTAAAGTCGCTTCAGCAGGTTTGTATAAAACAGAGGTTATGAAACTTTCTCTGTCAAATTCCTCGAGAGAATCCGCTTCTCTAAATGCATAGTCAACATCTCTAATGCATGACATAGGCAAAAACACTTGAAATATATAGTCATCATAAACCCAAAGATCACGGTAAAAATATGCATCAGCTATCCTCTTACTTTGTACACCAAACCGCCGATAATAAGAAGAAACCCAGAGATCTAAAGGAGACTTACCACCGTAAAGATAAGAGATATTGGCGTATGATAAAAACTTCCGTGCATTTTCTCGTTCTTGTTGTGGTGCCAGCAAAGGCCACCACGAATGAGCTACAGACCCAACTATTGATCTGCCATGCGCACTTTCTAGGAAAGATAAATGAACAGAGCCGAAATAGCTATCTAAGTCGCCTAAAGTATCAAATACCAATTCTGAAGTGTTGCCATCTCTTTTGAAAGATTTAACCAGCTCAGACCCAGGCAGTTTAAGCAAGTCTATTGTGGGAATGAGTGCCTCAACATCCTGATGGAATAACTCTAACAACCACTTTAGATCTGCTAAATTTGCACTGCGGTCATCTAAAAAAATCTCAATCCGACAGTGGCTAAAAAATGCTTGATTAAGCATTATCTTAACAACTCCACCCCTTTTTCTTTCCGGATTAATTCTTCTAAAAAGTCTGTTGCAAATTGGACGTCCTGTTGAATCTGTACCGAACATATCTATTAGCCACATGGGTTTTTTGCTAAGAGCATAATCAAGGGATGCTGCGAGCGAGCCTGCTCCACCCTCAATATAGGCATTCTTGTCATATGCAGAGGAAACAAGAAGGTAAGTCAGAGCTTTTACTCCTCGGCTCCAACTAAAGGAGCGAAGGCTGTTCTTGTTGCGCTCAGTAAATATTACCTCTCCTGCCAATGGATGGAAAAATTCTGTTGAGAGAAGCTCTATCTCCCTATCCAGCGACAAATGCAACCGTAGATATCCCTCTATTGGCACGGTATAAGCTTAACCAGCAAACGCAAATTGTTCAATAAAAAAAAGAAGGTGTTGTTTGAATAGAAGAATTTTTTTGATACTATACAGTAAGCAAAACCACTTAATTGCAGTAGGAACAATGATTGCTCCTGACACTTCGCAACAGAAAGGCAGAGAACCACAAGACAGAACAGATATTACTTTCGAACAAGAGCGGATGGTAGAATTACCAGATGTATACAGGACCTATCTTCAATATTTCCAGCAATACGCAGCGAACACAGATGGAAAACAAGCAATAGCTGAGGCGGTTTTGCGACTTCCGTGCGCCAAGCAGATGGCGCTTGATCTAGGCGCTGGAGATGGGCGCATCACCCGACATCTTGCCCGCCACTTTGAGCGAGTAATAGCGGTTGAAACCAATCCACTTAATGAACCTCTGCTTACTTCCATTGGTGACAATGTAGAAGTGCACATCCGAGATATGCGTGAACTGGATTTTAAGCCCTTTGACTTAGCTATTATGGCATACTCATTTCCTACCGACTCAAAAGGTAAATTAGAGGACTTTATTGCACAACTTACCGCACACCGAAAGAAAGGTGGATTTATCGTAGCCGTAAGCTATGCTGAAGGGTGTCCGTGGGATAGATATGCAGAGTTTGTTTCAAAAAAACTAGGGATTACAAGAACGGGGGGAAGTGCTGAACTTATCCGCCGGATAAAAAGCGTCGGATTTGAATCAAGAGT
>RFKT01000221.1 GCA_003694225.1 Candidatus Dadabacteria bacterium | reverse complement strand
CTTTCGTAGAGGTTAGCACATTTCTTTTTAAACTAACAATTTTTATCCGGCTGTATCTTGAAGTATTTAAGATAGATGCCCTTAGTTGGCTTTTTTTTAGCAATTAGTTAGAGTCTAGCTTTGTGGGATGGCAAAGAAAGTAAAGATATCAAAGGTCCTTATCGCTAACAGGGGAGAGATAGCCCTAAGGGTGCAAAGAACCTGTGCCTCTATGGGGATACAAACTGTTACAGCCGTCTCAGAGGTTGATAAAGATTTTCTCTTTGCAAAACAGGCTGAAGATCTGGCGGTTATAGGCAAGGCAGAGGCGAAGGACTCCTACCTTAATATGGATAAGATAATAGAGGCCGCAATAAGGTCTGGTTGCGACGGCGTGCATCCCGGCTACGGATTTTTGGCTGAAAACAGCGAGTTTGCCCGGAAGGTAAAAGAAGCCGGGCTTACCTTTATAGGACCTCAACCTGAAGCCATCTCCGCTATGGGGAATAAGACAGAGGCTAAGGAGAGAGTGTCAGGAAAGGGGGTTCCGTGCATACCTGGCTCAGTGGGAAAGCTTTCTGATAGAGAGCTGATAAGTGAAGCCTCAAAGATAGGATACCCGGTTATGATAAAAGCCTCTGCAGGGGGCGGAGGTAGGGGGATGAGAGTGGTTTTTTCCGAGAAAGAGCTTATATCTGAAATTAAACGCGCAAGGGCAGAGGCTAAAAAGGCGTTTTCAAGTGATGATGTCTATATAGAAAAATATATTGAAAAACCCCGACACGTTGAGGTTCAAGTCTTCGGTGACAGCTACGGCAATGTAATACACCTTGGAACTAGAGAGTGCTCAGTTCAGAGAAGGCATCAAAAGCTTATAGAAGAGGCTCCCGCATGGCATCTCTCAGATAGTTTGCTTCAAGAACTACATGAGGCTGCTATTAAGGCGGCAAGATCTGTAGATTATTTAGGAGCAGGAACGGTTGAGTTCTTGGTAAAGGAAGATGAATTTTACTTTTTGGAGATGAATACAAGGCTTCAGGTTGAGCACACAGTTACAGAGGAGATAACAGGATTGGACCTTGTAGCTCTTCAACTTAAGGTTGCTATGGGAGAGAAGCTACCCCCTCAAAAAGATATAACATTCCGTGGCCACTCTATTCAGTTTCGCATATATGCCGAAGACCCTGCTCTGTCCTTTGCGCCTTCTATAGGAAAGATAGAAGAGATTTATTCAGAAAGTGACATTCCATTTAGGGAAGAGAGGGGACTTGGCAAGGGAGACAGTATAACACCGTATTATGATGCAATGATAAGTAAGATTATAGTAAGCGGAGAAACGAGAGGTGATGTAATTGATAAATCTCTCCAAGTGCTTAGAGGGTATAAGGTCTCTGGAGTAAAAACAACCCTACCCTTTCATCTATGGATGGTGACAAACAGCGATTTTAGAGAGAGAGGAGTGGATAACGGCTATGTTGATAGAGTCTTTACAGAGCCTGCAAAGATAATAGAGAGGGTGCAAGCCACACTACAGAGAGATGAAAATTTTGTGGAAGCGCCGCTTAGTTACAGGGCGCTTCAGTATTTTAAGTATTTCTCTCATACATTTGGTGTTGATTACACTGTAGAGGTAGAGCACAGGACGGACGGGGTCTTTGTCGCGACTCCTTTTTTGGGACACTCTATAGAGGTTTCAAATAAGTATAAAAGGTCATCTAATGGCTTGGAGACAGCCCTACGTGTGCTTGCCGAAGAGGTTTTAGAAAAGGTAAGCCCTGAGGAATTGAAAGGCCGCTAAACCTTACAGTTAAACTACGCCTTCACATATCTCTCTAAACGGTTCCGGCACTGGAGCCTCTAAGGTTATAAGCTCCTTTGTATGTGGGTGAAGGAACTTCATTTTGTAGGAATGGAGAAAGAACTTAGGGGCGGGTTTTTTAATCACCTCGCTTAATACTACGGAGGATCCGTAAAGGTCATCCCCTGCAAGCGGATATCCAGCAAACGCAGCGTGCGCCCTTATCTGGTGCCTCCTTCCGGTGCTGATCTCCACCCTTACCAGTGTAAGACCCCAATTAGAGATGTAACTAACTGGAGAGAAAAGAGTTTTTGCAGGAAGGGCGCGATCTTTCTTTCTAGGTTTCCTTTTGTATACCTTTACCTTGTCTGATCGGCGTGCGGGGGTGCCGATATAATTGTCGACTTCAATCTCTTCTCTTAAGTTCCCCTCTGTTAGGCAGAGATATTCCTTATACACAGATTCTGCTAAAACATTTGCTCTCGTTTCTATCCACGCCTTCTTTTCTTTGGCGGCAACCAGTATGCCGCTTGTCTCAAAGTCAAGCCTGTTTACGAGCCCGCAGTCTTCAGCCTTGCTGGATGCCTCCACAAAGGAGTCATCTATGTTGCACAGTATCTCAGCGATAGACTCTCCTCCTTTCTCTCCGGGAAGCATAGCTGAATGGATGCCGGAGGGTTTGTTGATAGCTAAAAGATAGTCATCTTCGTATATGATATCGAGACCTTCGTATCGCTTGTTATTGTTCATTGCTAGAATTTTAAATCAGTTTTAGTGGTAAGTAATGCCGGTTTCGATCTTAGAGTCTGATATAAGAGAGAAGGCTTCCTTTAACGCCCTCCTTATTAACTCCTTATTTGAGAAGATCTCCCCCTTGATCTCCTTTAATTTGTTTGCAAATTCGTCTCTTTTAATTGACGCCATCTTGCCCCTTTCCTTCTTTCTCTTAAGTCTAATATTATCCCTGAGGGTAAGGGTGTCAAAGTAAAGTACAAGGAGCTTTCCCCTCGAATCAAGCAACTCCTCGATATAAGGGAGGTTTTTTATAGATATACCGGCTTTTCTTGCGACCTCAGAAAGCCTGCTTAAGGCCGCCAGATTGTGCATTCTGGCAAGTTCTATTGCGTACGGGGTTGACTTAATATGCTCTAAGACAAAGGATTCCTTAAGTAATGTTAGGCACTGCTTGATATCTCCTATTTCAAGAAATTTATCCACCTCCTTAAGAATACGGCCTTTATTGTGAAGGGTGCTCTCCTCTCTATTTTTTCTCTTAAAAGGATTAAGTTTGCTTAGGGAAATTACTGGGGACAAAACGGACCTCGCTATGTAAAGCGCTATTAAAAGCCCCGCTATTCCGGCGGCAAGAGCTATAGCAGTTGTAAAGTAGCCCATTTTGTTGTACTTGGAGGTATCAATAACTTATGCAGAAAGTTTATAGGTGAAGCCTTGAAAGATCCATACCAATATCCGAAATTAAGGTCGCCTCTTGAGGCAAATTTCCAGGAAATCCAAGGCGAACAGGTATTAATCTTAAGAGATCCTTTAGCCATAAGTGAAAGCCCCCTCTTTCTGAAAGGGATCGTTGCCCCTATCTTAGCTCTCTTTGATGGGAATGCCTCAGTTGGAGATATTGTTGGAAGATTTAAAGATCAAGGCCTTACCAAGGAGATGGTGCACCAGTTGATAGCCCTACTTGATTCCTCTTTTATGCTTCAAACAGAAGGGTTTGAGAGGGAGAGAAAGCGGGTAGAGGAGGAGTTCAAACAGGCAAAGGTAAGAAAGAGCCATATATTAGCTCCTATGTGCGGCGAGGATCCGGAGGTGTTGAGGAGAGATATCGATGCGATGCTTTCAGTTAAAGGAGATGAGAAAGCTGAAGCTGGAGATGATTTCGATCCAGAGAGTCTTATCTGTGTGTTTTCTCCTCACATTGACTATAGGCGTGGGAAGGGTGTCTATGGAGTGACATACGATATCTTTCGGAATGCGCCCCCGTTTGACCTATTTGTTGTGTTCGGAACGTGCCACCAGTATAGCGAAGGCCTTTTTCACCTTACCACAAAAGACTTTGAAACACCCCTTGGCTTGGTTAAGACAGACGCGGAATTTGTTAAGGATATTGCAAGCAGATGCGGGGGAGAGAGCCCCTTTAAGGAAGAGATAGTGCATAGAGCTGAACACTCTATAGAGCTTCAACTCCCTTTTCTAAAAAGAATCTATGATACAGTGCATGGGGCAAACTTTAAAATTGTGCCTGTGCTTGTCGGGAGCTTTCACCGCTTCTTAGACAGCGGCGCTAGCCCTTCTGATAGCGAGGAATACTCTTCTTTTCTTACTTCCCTTTCATCTGTCTTAAAAGAGAGGATTGAGGCGGGCACTAAGGTGTGTATCTTAGGGGGGATAGACCTCGCTCATATAGGCAGATCTTTTGGAGACACCGGCTCTCTAAATGATAAGATCCTGGGAGAGGTGGAAGAGAAAGATTCCGCATTAATAGATCTTATCCTTTCATGCAAGGTAGCTGAGGTTTTAAGCCATTTCCGATTAGATAATAACGCCAGAAGGGTGTGCGGATTTTCTTCTATCTACACTGCGTTGGATCTCTTAAAGGCAATCGGAGTAAGTGGAAGGGGCAAATTAATAAGGTATGAGCAGGCAGTAGATTACAGCTCTGATTGTGCCGTTACATTTGCTGGAATTGGCATCTATGGGTCTGTGTGATTCAAAGGGCTACAGGGCAAAGAGGTTAGAAGCGGCGGGCGGATTAGCGGTACTCCTTGCCTCTCTCTGGTGGTTTGTATTTCTTTCTCAGCGGAGGCTTATAGCAGGAGATGAAGGGTTTTACCTTATGGCATCTAAGCTTACCCTTGAGGGGAAAACCCCATACCTTGATTTTTTCTATCCCCAGATGCCGCTCCTTCCCTATATTTACGGCCTGTTTATGAAGGCGTTTGGCGTTGGATGGGGTGAAGGCAGGTTTTTTTCTGCGCTTTTATCGTCTGTGTTGTGCCTTTTAATCTTTTACAGATGCAGGTCAGCCTCTAGCCTCATAGGCGGATTTTTCGGGGCTTTTCTATTTGCCTTTTCAGCTATGGTATTTCCTTGGTTTGTCACCGTAAAGACCTATCCCTTATCTGTTTTTTTTCTTTTTGTATCCTATCTCCTTATGTGCTCGGCCAAAAAGGGAGCGGTTTGGAGCTTGTTGGCTGGGGTTTCACTCGGCTGTTCGGTCTCTACGAGGCTTTTTTTCTGCGTGCTTGTACCCCTATTTGGCTGGTATATATTTACAAAAAAAGGGAGGAGGGGGTTTTGGTGGTTTGTCTTAGGGAATGCTTTGGCGCTTGTTCCCGCGACAGTTTTGGCTCTTAAGGATTGGGAGTCTTTTTGGTTTTGCAACTTAGGGTACCATCTTATCCGGTCTGATATTGGCTTTTGGGATTCTTTGAGGTCGAAGGGCACAATTGCAAAGATAATATTCGGGATTCGCGGCACAAGGAAGTTTTGCGGCATTCACTTTGCTGTTTTACTTGTCCTTTCTTTCGGTTACTTCCTTTACTCTCGATTAAAAAAGATTGAAATTGATCCCTCCTTTTTAATTATGTTGTTTTTGCTCATCGTAAGTTTTCTGCCTGTCCCAAGCTATGTGCAGTATTTCTCGGTGCTCTCGCCCTTTGCTGTTATATGCACTGTGCTGATCTTACGCGATTTATGGAGGGGAAAGGGGAAAATAGCTGTGGTTTTAATTGTGTTGGTTTTGGGTTACGAGTACAGCGTCTCGCTTATCTCTGATGTGGAGAGATACACTAAAACAGGAGAAGGGGTTATAGGGATCCGAGGACGGGAAGAAGCTAAAAACAAGACGTTGGCTTCCTTAAGGGAAATTTCCCGCGCTGTAGATGGTGTATTAAGAGGGGGCGAAACGGTAATCTCTATTTGGCCGGGGTATATAGTGTCTTCAAAGAAAGCGAAACCCTATCCCGGCACAGAGAACCACTTTGCCCTTAAATCGGCGCATAAGGTAAATAAAGATAGGTGGCGAAGATTTCACCTTATCTCTTACGAAGCTGTAGGAAGCGCGATTAGGGAGAGAAAGGTAAGAGTTGTTGTTATGAGCGCTAAGGCATACGAGAGGAGGTACAGGGAAGACCTTAAATATGGCGGATATTTGAAGGAGTCTGAGGTAAGAGGAGTTTATATTTTTGTAAAAGATGGGCAAAAATCAGATGGAAAAGGATCTTTTTAAGGGGATCTCCCCGGAT
>RFKT01000220.1 GCA_003694225.1 Candidatus Dadabacteria bacterium | reverse complement strand
ATCATTATAGTGATGGTTTATTCAGAGTATGTAATGGCTCCTTATTCCCGCCAAGCTGCTATGTACGAACGTTCCCAGAAGAAACTCCAAAAGGCCGCAGGCGCTGTTGAAGAAACTAAAAAAGAGGCGCAGAGCTTTCCAAAGAACAAGCGATTAAAGCAGGGAAGGGCAAGCAGCAATGTAAATAGCAATAGATTAGAAGGTGCTGAGTGGGGCCCTGCCAAAGCGCCAAAACCTGCTCAGCTCAGAAGTGCTCCTAAGACAGTTATTGAAGATTCTCTTACAAAAGTAGTCATAAACTCTTTGGGCGCTAGAATAGAGAGCTATAAGCTAAAGGCTTACAAAGAGACCTTAGGTAAGGAAAAGAGCTACGACATGATCTCTTGGAATGAAGGGGCGCCTTATCCGGGAGGTGTTATAAGCGGAGGGGTTAGCGATGCAGATGTTTCTTATAACTTAGTAGCGGTAAGAGGACTAAAAGAGGCAGGGAAAATCTATAGACCTGAGTCAGATACATTTTCTGTTTCATATGAGGGGATTTTAGGCGATGGAAGGAAAGTTAGAAAGATCTATAAGTTTTCGCGCAATAGTTACCTCTTTGAAGTCAATATAAAATTGTCTGCTCCGCCTGAAGACGGGTCCCGCCTTTGGTTTGAATGGGATTATTTCGATCATACGATGGGTAAATACTCTAGATTTAGTCCGAAAGCTCTATTTTTTATGAGTCTCTTAGACAAAAAGGTGACAACTACATTTCCGTCGAAGATTGAAGATGGCGTTCCTGTGGCGGGGCACAACGAGTGGATTTCAATCGGCAACAAGTACTTTACAGCAATTACAATACCTCAGGCAGATGGCGTAAATTCCAAGATAATTAAATCTGGAAAACTTTATAGGACCCTTGCTGCTGGAGCCCCAGAGTACGGGCAGTTTCTTGTGTATGTAGGTCCCAAGGAGTACAAAACGCTTCAGAGGCTAGGACACAATCTCTACCAATCGGTTGATCTAGGTTTTTTTGCCGCTTTAGCACATCCTTTGCTGGGGCTTATTAGGATCTTTTATTCCTTTTTTGGCAACTATGGGCTGTCTATTATCCTGCTTACACTTCTGATAAAGGCCCTTTTTCTGCCGCTTACAAAGAAAAGCTTCAAGTCTATGAACGCAATGCAAAAGCTTCAACCAAAAATCCAGAAGCTGAGGGAACAATATAAAAATGACCCAAACAGAATGAATCAAGAGCTTATTGCGTTATATAAAAAGGAAGGGGTTAACCCCATGGGCGGGTGTTTACCTATGTTGATCCAGCTCCCTGTCTTTTTGGGGCTTTATAATGCCTTGCTTAATTCTATTGAGCTTAGACATGCTCCCTTTGCCCTTTGGATCTTGGATCTCTCTGCGCCTGAAAGGCTCTATATTGGTGGTGTTGGGATTCCTGTAATGGTGGTGATAATGGGCATCAGCATGTTTGTTCAACAGTGGATGACTCCTTCAGCCATGGATCCGACTCAGAAAAAAATAATGATGTTTATGCCGGTAATGTTTACGTTTTTGTTCCTCAAGTTTCCGGCAGGGCTTGTGCTTTACTGGCTTACCAATAATATTGTTTCAATTGTCCAGCAATACTACATTAGAAAAGAGCGGCATGCAGACGCTACTAAGGCAACAGTTATTGGGGGTGTAGCTATATTTGGCTTTGCTTATATTCTTACCTTGCTCTGACAAAAGGATTATATGAATGAAGATACATCAACCATAGCAGCTCTTTCTACTGCACCGGCTCCTGCAGGGATAGCAGTTATAAGGATAAGCGGCCCAAAGACCCGTAAGGCGTTAAACGCAATTTTCCACTCTACAACTCCGCCAACACAGAATCCGAGACAGCTTGTATACGGCGACCTTACAGACTACAAGACTGGTGAAACGATTGACAAGGCAATGGCTGTCTTTATGCCCGGACCCGCAAGTTATACAGGAGAGGATGTTGGTGAGATTCAGCTTCACGGAAGCCTTCTATTGGTGCAGAAGGTTTTAAAGTCCCTTTACGCCTACGGCGTAACCCCCGCTGAGCCGGGAGAGTTTACCAAAAGAGCTTTCCTAAACAACAAGCTTGACCTTGTGCAGGCCGAAGCAATCGGCGACATCATTACCGCAACGACAGAAGCTGCGCTTAGGGCTGCAAGCCAGCAGATGGAGGGTAGGCTAAGCGCAGCGATAGATTTAATAGGGGAACCGCTTAGAGACGCTTTGGCTGAAGTGGAGGCACAACTTGACTTTCCGGAGGAGGATCTCGGCGAAGAGTCGTCCAAAAAAGCAAAAGATGTCTTATCACGGTGCATTGCTGAGATAAATAAGCTTTCCTCTTCTTACCAGTGTGGGAGAATTATTCGTGAAGGATATAAGGTGCTTTTGGCAGGAAGGCCAAATTCAGGGAAATCGAGTTTGCTAAACCTCCTTTTAGGGGCTGAGAGAGTGATTGTTACAGATATTCCAGGCACTACTAGAGATTTGATTGAGGAGGAGCTTCTTCTTGATGGGTATAGGTTTGTGTTTTGCGATTCTGCGGGCATGACCAGTAGTGAAGATGTGGTGGAAAAAATAGGGGTAGAGCTTTCCTATGAGAAGATCGGATGGGCTGACCTTGTTTTTTTTGTGGCTGATGTAAGCGAGGGTATAGATGATGATGCTGAGTCATGGATGGTGGTTTTACAAGATGTAAGGAAAAGGGCAAAGAAGTTATGGCTTATCTTAAATAAGATTGATCTTGTTGATGACGCTATTTCCCGGTTTGCCTATGAATCCCGCTCAGCAGATCAGGTGTTTTATTTATCAGCTAAAACAGGGGACGGAGTAGATGTCTTAAAAGATGCCTTAAAGGATGAAGTTTCTTCTATGGTATGCTTTT
>RFKT01000219.1 GCA_003694225.1 Candidatus Dadabacteria bacterium | reverse complement strand
GTTTTCCTCTCCCCTTTTCTCTATTAGAGTTGAAACACGAGAAAGAGTGCAAAGTCCTGCAAATAGATCGATTGCAACATCCGCAATACGTTTTGAGAGAAGCTGGCTTCCCACAACCCTTTCCCTATATGTCCGTAAGACCCACTCAACAGTTTTAGCAAACTCCACAGTGTAGTTTTCAAATATCTCTGCCTCCTGCCGTAAGGGCTGAGGTACAAATTCAAGCCTATCTCTTCCAAGAGGAGTAAGATGAGAGAGCTTCCTTACAGCATAGTCAGAAAATACGCCAAATCCCTTAATAGGATCATTAAATACATTAATCATACCCTTTGTTACCTCTTTTAGGTAATTTCCAGCAGTCTTTAGCCCAGAAAGCGCTATATAAAGGCGGAGGATCTCATTGGTCCCTTCAAAGATTAAGTTAATCCGGGAATCCCTCAATATCCTCTCATAGGGATATTCCTTCATAAAGCCGTTTCCTCCTGCAATCTGTAGGGCTTCATTGGCTGCATGCCACATAGCCTCAGACGCAAACACCTTGCTCATGGCAGCTTCTACAGAATAATCCAAAACGCCGCGATCCATCATTGAGGCAACAGTAGAAACCATGCTCTCTGTGGCAAAACAATCAACAGTCATCTGGGCAATCTTGCCCTTTATAAGCATAAATTCACTTATAGGCCTTCCAAACTGCTTCCTGTCACTAGCTTGCCTCACGGCAAGGGCTATACACCTCTTTATCCCTCCAACGCATCCTCCGCCCAATCCCGTTCTTCCGTTGTTCAAAATTGACATTGCCACCTTAAAACCTTTTCCCTCCTCTCCAAGAAGCGCTTCAGGAGGAAGCCGCACATCATTAAAGTCTACAGCTGTTGTGGCGCTTGCCCTAATTCCCATTTTGTCTTCCTTCGGGCCTATGGATACCCCAGGATAGCCTCTTTCCACTATAAAGGCTGAGATCTTTCCTTTTTCTCCGCTGTCAGTTCTAGCAAATACAGTAAAGAAATCCGCTAGTGATCCATTTGATATCCACAACTTAGAACCATTCAAGATCCATGAGCCGTCACTCTGCTTTGAAGCAGTCGTTTTTATAGATGCCGCATCAGAACCGGCGCCAGGCTCTGTCAGGCAAAACGCCGCTATCATCTCCCCTGTAGCAAGTTTAGGAAGGTACTTTGCCTTCTGCTCCTCAGAACCGAAAAGCAAAAGCCCTTTCATACCTATTGAGCTATGGGCGCCTAAGGTCACAGAGGTAGATGCATCAAAATAGGAGGTTTCTTGAAATACTCGCGAATAAGCTAAATTTGAAAGCCCAAGTCCCCCGAAATCCTCTGGGATTATAAGCGAAAATAGTCCTAACTCCTTTAGCCCCTCTATGTAGCTATCTGGGAAAGTGCCTTCTCGGTCATACTCAGAGAATTTATCGGTATGATCTTCTAGAAATTTCTTTACAGAGTTAAGTACAAGTTCTAGAGTTTCTGCTTCAGGTTCCTTGATAGATGGAAAGGGATAGATAACATTTTCAAGGATATTCCCTAAAAATAAAGACTTAGCAAATTTGGCGGTTTCAAGGGGAATTTCACAGTTGGAATTTGTCTCCATAGCAGCTCCTTATGGAAGAAAATAACCCTATCTTCCGCTATCCTATTGGCAAATCCCAAAATTAACAAGGCCTTATTGTACCCACAGAAAAATCTCTCTTGGGGAGTTTGGGGTTTGCTGATAGGGTTTTACTGTTGCTCCAACAAGCCATTTATGAATATTTTGTACTGATATGAAAAGAACTATAACCTGTTATAGCATTTTCTGCTGTGCATTTTCTTTTTTTTGCGCTTTTCCTTACTACGTTAATGCTTCTCCTCCCACCATTAGAAACATAGAGATAAAAATTAACAAGATCTTCGAAGGTGAAAATCTTGGATCGATTTATGAGGCGGCAAATAAATTAAAGATAGAGACACGAAAGGATGTAATAAAAAGAGAGCTTCTTTTTAAAAGCGGAGATCCTTACGACAGGTTCCTGATAGAAGAGAGCGAGCGAAATTTAAGAGCATTAAAATTTATCAGGAAGGTTTCCATAACTCCCACATTTAGCGGAGATTTTGTTGATCTCTTGGTATCTGTTCAAGACACCTGGACTCTAATACCGTTTTTTGCCGTTACTTCAGGCTCTGGCAGCAACGACAGGGTTGCAGTAGGCCTTTCTGATAGTGACATACTCGGGTTTGGCAAGAGGCTTGAGTTTACCTACGAAGATATAGACGGAAGGGAGGCTGTGGAGGCTTTCTATGAAGACCTCCGTGTTTTGGGGACAAAAAATAGCTTTTCCGTTGGATATGTTACAAGGAGTGATGGAACTATCTCCGGGGTGTCATTTGGAAAACCCTATGTAAGCCTTAAGACCCGCCGCTCTTGGAATATATATGCAAATTGGAAAGATACTGTGGGGAGGCTCTTTGACGCAGGAAATGAGAGGTTCATCTTTAGACAGGAAAAGGCCGACCTAAGCGGATATTATTCCCTAGCATATGGAGATCCTGAAAGAAAGATCCATCGCTATACCGTTGGGTATGAATACAATGATCATACTTTCTTTTTCCCATCGCTCCAAGACTTTGATGATGTAAATGTTGATCCGAAAAGCGTTCTTCAAAATCCGAGGCTGGTTCCCGAAGATAGAAGATTTAGCTACCCCTTTGTTGCATACTCCGCCATAGAGGCGGATTACATCTCCCTCAATTATGTAGATCGGTTTGACCGTGTGGAAGACTACAATCTGGGAAATGTCTTTTCGGCCAAACTAGGATTTGCCCCAGAGACCTTAGGCTCTAGAAGGGATGCAGCGCTCTTTTCCCTAAATGACGCAGATGGATTGCTTATAGGGGAGAGCACGTTTTTAAGGGGAGAGCTTGGAGTTGGCTTTAGAGTGGAGGGAGGAGAGATAAACAACGCTTTGGTAAGAGCTGAAGGAAAATTTTTCTCTATCTTAGGCCCTCAATATTTAGGTGGACTTTATGTAGGAAAACACACGATCGCCTCAAATCTTGAGTTAAATTACGGATTTAGGCTTGACAAGGATCGGGAATTTCTCCTTGGAGCAGATACAGGGCTTAGGGGATATGATTCTTATACATTCTTTGGTGATAAGAGCTTTCTCCTAAACCTTGAAG
>RFKT01000218.1 GCA_003694225.1 Candidatus Dadabacteria bacterium | reverse complement strand
GAAAGAAAGACCTTTGGAAAGGCTATAGCCTACCATCAGAGCATACAAAATTACCTTGCTGACATGATTACGGGTATAGATGCGGCAAGGTACCTAACTCTGGGCGCCGCTCATCTGAAAGATCACGGCAGGGACTTTATTAGGCAGGCATCTATGGCAAAGCTTTTTGCCTCAGAAGTTGCTATGAATGCAGCGTTAAAGGGGGTTCAGATACACGGCGGCTACGGTTATGTGACAGATTATCCAGCAGAACGCCATATGAGAGATGCAAAGATAACGGAGATTTATGAGGGCACAAGTGAAATTCAGAGAATGGTAATAGCTCAGTATCTTGTAAAAGAGGATGGATAAGGAGACATGAAAAACGGAGATAGAAGATGCGTAGATAGGCGGTCCAAGAGTTATTCTGAATGGCTTGAGAAGAGGTATAAGAGCCAAAAGGAGAGAAAATCCTCTTATTCCTCCATTAGCTTTAGGACACATCCGCCGCTTATGTGCCCTGAAAACTCGGGGAAGAGGGAATACGCTGAATCCTTGGGTTTTCCCGGCGAGTATCCCTATACACGGGGCATCCAGCCTACTATGTATAGGGGAAGATTATGGACCATGAGGCAGTTTGCCGGGTTTGGCTCTCCTGAAGACACCAATAGCCGATTTAAATACCTTCTTGAGCACGGTCAAACGGGTCTTTCAACCGCTTTCGATATGCCTACCCTTATGGGATATGACCCCGATCATCCACGTTCAGTTGGTGAGGTTGGAAGAGAGGGGGTAAACGTGGCTACTGTAGAAGATATGGAGAGGCTGTTTGATGGAATACCGCTTGACCAGGTTACGGTATCAATGACGATTAACTGCTCTGCAACCATTATGATGGCTTTTTTCCTTGCGGTTGCAAGAAGAAGGGGTATTCCCTTCGATAAAGTTGGCGGCACTGTGCAAAACGATATGTTTAAGGAGTTTATAGCACAGAAGGAATGGATCTGTCCTCCTGAGCCTTCAGTAAAATTAGCCTGCGATGTGATAGAGTATTGTAGTCAGCATGTGCCAAAGTTTAATCCGATTAGCATAAGCGGGTACCACATTAGAGAGGCCGGAGCCACTGCCGTTCAAGAGCTGGCTTTTACACTTGCTGATGGAATTGGCTATGTTGAGCACTGTATTGGAAGGGGAATGGATGTAGATAGCTTCGCGCCTCGACTATCATTTTTCTTTGATGTTCACAATGATTTCTTTGAAGAGATTGCAAAGTTTAGAGCCGCCCGCCGCCTTTGGGCAAGGATTATGAAGGAGCGGTTTGGCGCGAAAAAGCCGAGATCGATGATGTTAAGAACCCATGCACAGACAGCAGGTGTAAGCCTTACAGCCCAACAGCCTTTAAACAATATCGCAAGAGTCGCCCTGCAAGCTTTAGCTGCTGTTTTGGGAGGAACCCAGAGCCTCCATACAAACTCTATGGACGAAACTCTTGCGTTGCCTACAGAAGAAGCTGCTAAAGTGGCTCTTAGGACTCAGCAGATCATCGCTGAAGAAACGGGCGTTGCTAATGTAATAGATCCACTAGGCGGCTCTTATTATGTTGAGTGGCTCACCGACGAGATGGAGCGGGAGGCTATGGAGTATATACGGAAGATTGATGAGATTGGGGGCATGTTGAGGGCTGTTGAACAAGGTTTCCCGCAAAAGGAGATAGCCGAAGCCGCATACCGATATCAGCTAAAACTCGATGCTGGAGAAGAGGTAATTGTTGGAGTTAACAAGTATGTGGAGAAAGATGAGAAGATACCTATTCCTGTGCTTGAGATAGATAAGAAGGCGGAAGAAAAACAAAAAGAGCTTGTAAGAGAGTTTAAGGAAAAAAGGGATAATAGAAAGGTTATGGAGGCCCTTTCAAAACTTGAGGAAACGGCAAGAGAGGGTGGAAATGTTATGGATATCTTAATAGATGCTGTTGATTGTGGAGTAACCCTTGGGGAAGCTTCTGATGTATATAGAAAAGTGTTCGGTACCTATACAGATCCGGGTGGGGTATAGTTTTTAAGGTAGTTGTTGGAATTGTGAACAATGTCAGAAAAGAAGATTAGGGTGCTTATAGCTAAGGTGGGACTAGATGGGCATGACAGAGGGGCTAAGGTTGTGGCTAGAGCCCTACGGGATGCCGGGATGGAGGTGATATATACAGGGCTGCACCAGACGCCAGAGATGATTGTAAAGAGCGCAATTCAAGAAGATGTTGATTGTATAGGATTAAGCATACTTTCAGGCGCGCATATGACATTATTTCCTGCTGTGTTGGATCTCCTCAAAAAGAATAACGCTGAAGATATTACTCTTTTTGGAGGTGGAATAGTACCTGATGATGATATCGCACGCTTAAAAGAGATGGGCGTAGGCGAAATATTTACTCCCGGTACCAGCACAGAGGAGATCATTAAATGGGTCAGAGAAAATATAGGATAAACTGGGCTTGGGCGTTGATAATAACTATGCTTCCCTTTTACAGCGGATGCGCTGCGATAGCTCCGTCTGTTATAGCAGTTAAAGAAGCGGGCTTCACTGAATCTGGTAGGAAAGAGGCGTTTAATAAGAGTATCAGAGGGTTTTATTCCGCCCTTTTTTGGCAGAATATCGCCCAAGCTTTAGATTATGTAGATGAGAATAACAGAGATTCTATGTTTAAGTGGATAAGAAGTTTTAAGAGACCAAACAGGATAGTTGATACTAAAATAGAGAGCTTAACCTTTGATGAAGGGGCATTTTCTGCAGAGGTAGAAGTTTCCCGAAAGATTATGAATGATGATACTCGGGTTGTTAAGACTGTTGTTCAAAAGGAAATATGGGTTTTCTCGCGCATGCAGGGGTGGAAGGTAAAGTCAGTACAAAATGTGGGATAAGATGCATCAAGTCACGTCTTATGTCTATATAGCTGTTGTGACAGCTGCTGTTTTGTGTGGTTGCACAGCTTCCATGCCTTCTAAAAAGGATAGGAAAGCACGGATGTATGATCCTGTGGTGGAAGTAGGTTCAGAGGTTGAGGGATATACAGAAAAGGAAGCCCCGTTTAAGCTTTATATCGTTGATGAGCTGAATGATGGTGAAATGCTGTTTTTAAAGGCAGAGCTTGTGCCGAAGGTCAAGTGGGATGCAGACAATGTTGTCGTTCTCCTTAGAGGATTGAATAAGGGGGAAGTTATCTCTGAAAAAAGCTTTTGTTTCTATGCAAAGTGCTCTGATAAACCGGACTATGGCAGAGATTGGCTTGAGCCTGAAGTGGGGCGAGAGTTTTCACTCTCGATACCAGCAAAGGGAATTTCAGACTATCAGTTGGAGGTTTTGTGGGGAGATGACGCAAAAGCGTATAGGGCGCATGCAGGCAGTACAGCTTCTTTAAAAAAACCTTTTCTTAGGAAAGTGGAGGTTTATAGAAAGCCGACAGATTGTGGCCACAACAACTGCCCTGAGTCAGTGAGTGTAAGGGGGGAGATCTTCAACCCAGAGGAGAAGGTTCTTCGCGATATCACTTTGGGTGCTGGATTTATTTGGGTTGAGCCTGGCAAGAAGCATGGCAATATTAATCCTTCTGCTGAACAAAAAGTAGAACTTAGCGGCGTTGATATTGCTCCGGGGCATGCCCGATCTGTTGAGATTACTCTTGATAAGCTAGTCCCTGTTTATCAGCACGGAAGATATGAACCGGTGGTAAGGGTTATTTCATATAGGTATAAATGAATTATTTTTAGTGGCGGTAGATATGAGAGAGAAATCACATAATCTGAGAGGAAAGGTATATATCCGTACCTTTGGCTGTCAGATGAATGAGTATGACACGTTGAAGTTGTTAAAACTTTTAGAAGGGGATTATGAAGCGGCAGGGACGCCCGATGAAGCTGATTTGATTGTTATTAACACATGCAGTGTGAGAGAGAAGCCGGAGCATAAGGTATATAGCCTGCTTGGCGAGATAGGTGCTCTTAAGGCAAAAAAGCCGGGTTTAATCGTTGGTGTTGGAGGATGTGTCGCACAACAGGAGGGAGAAAAGCTTGCATCGGGGCGTAATGGAGCTGATTTTGTGTTTGGCACTCACAACATTTCTCTTGTTCCACATCTAGTCAGGAATGTAAAGGAAGGACGTGGGGCGCAAATCGCGATTGATTACCGGGATGGTTGGGAGGAGTTACCGTTAGGATTCGGAGAAGGAAGCAGGGTTTCTGTATACGTTGCTATAAGCAGAGGGTGCAACAAAAATTGCTCATTTTGTATAGTTCCGCGTACTCGCGGTCCAGAGGTCTCAAGGGATCCTGAAGAGATTTTGAGGGAGATAAGAATCTTGGCGGCTAGAGGGGCAAAGGAGGTAATACTTTTAGGGCAGACAGTAAATTCTTATGGAAGAGATTTGAAGCCAAGGCTTTCGTTTGTTGGTTTGATGGAACGAATAGCAGGTATAGATGGGATTGAGAGAATAAGATTTACAAGCCCCCATCCTCAAGAAGTTAGAGATGATCTGATCGCCTTTATGGCTGAATGCGGCAAGGTGTGCAAGCATATACATATGCCGCTCCAATCTGGAAGTGATAAAGTCCTTAAGCTTATGAATCGGAACTACCGAGTTGGAAGATTTCTTCAAATTATAGATCAATTGCGCGACAGAATTCCTGATATAGCTATTAGTACCGATCTTATCGTTGGTTTTCCTGGGGAAAGTAAGGCTGACTTTGAGATGACGTTAGATGTGATGGATAGGGTGCGGTTTAGCTCGAGCTATTCTTTTGCATTTTCTCCTCGTCCTGGCACAAAAGCGGCAGAGATGAAAGATGTAGTTCCTCAAGAGGAAAAAGCTTCGCGTTTGAAGATCTTGCAATCGAGACAGATGGACCATACTTCCGCATTTTTAGAGGGATGGATTGGAAAAGATGTCGAGATATTGATAGATGGAAGCTCCGCTTCTGACACGAATATTTTAAGAGGAAGGACCAGTCAAAACACAGTTGTTAACCTAGATAGGCCTTATGCAGATCTCAGAGAGGGTATGATTGTTTCTGTTAGGATTATAGGAAAAGCAAAAAATACCCTTAAAGGCGCTCTTGTTATTTGATCGTGTAACATGCCCTTTATCTAGATATTTCAGAGGGTTGTAATCTTTGAGGCCTTCTTTCCGAGAGTTTAGCTGGCTTATCCGTAAGTTGTACGACGGAGTTTCTGGTAGTTGTCTTTTCTGTTGTGTATAATTATAGTTAACAGGTTTGTTTTATAATCTGTTTGCTGTACTCTGCTGTGTATAGGGTATGCCCGTATGACTTTTGCATTTTTATTCTATGGCTAAGGAAGATGCAATAGAGATGTTTGTAGGGGGGCTTGTGCTGGATCCGGCTACACAGGCGCCAATTTTGCTGTTAAAGAGCGAGAAGGGAGATGTGTGCCTTCCAATTTGGATCGGCATAGCAGAAGCGACCTCTATAGCTACTGTTTTAAAGAACATCTCTTTGGCTAGGCCGATGACACACGATCTTATGTATCAAACCCTTCTGAAGGTTGGTCTTGGGGTACAGAGAGTGCTTGTTTCTGATCTTAGGGATGGAACATATTACGCTGAGCTTGTGCTTGGTCAGGGAGACAGAGCGGTGATTTTAGATGCGAGACCAAGTGATGCAATAGCAATTGCTTTAAGAGCTTCAGCCCCTATCTTTGTTTCAAAGGTGGTTTTAGAAAGAGCTAGGGTAGCGATGGAAAATGCATCTTCTGCTGGCGAGGAGAGTAAGGTAGAAGAGCAGGAAGGTGTTGAGGAGGATGTGATAAACAAGGGTGTGTGTGAGAAGGACTTTAACAGCATAGATCGGGAAAAGTGGTCAAAAATCCTTGCAGAGTTAGATCCGGATGACTTTAAGTATAAGATGTGATAGAGAATCTTGTAATCAGTTCATCTGGCTGCGATTATCTGATAGTTAATCTTTTTATTTGAGACACGGGTGGCAAAAGATATTCCTAGTGAAGAGCATGATATTTTTAGAGATCCACTGTTGACTCAAAGCAGCAAAGAGGATCCTCTGGTTAGATTTGTGCTTAAGTGGTGGCAACATATATTGGTTGCAGTAGTCGTAGTGTTTGCCGGTTGGTATATGTATTCAAGGTATACAGAAACACAGCTTGCTGGACTTAGGAGATCTGCTGATCTTTTCTATGGAGTTAGAAATTCTCTTTCTGATCTTCAAAGGTTAAGGGGTGAGTTCGAGGCTAAACAGGGGAAAGATAAGAAAGGGAGACAAGAGACTCAGAAGAAGATAAAAGAGAAATATGATGAGTTGAGACATAAGCTGGAGGCACTTTCTGACAGGAAATATCCATATGATAGATTTGCACAGTTGTATAAAGGATTGATGCTTTTGTCTGTAGATGGTGTTATAAAGGAAGAGGGTGATATATCTCCCAAAGAACAGGGGATCAAGGAATTAACTTCTCTTTATGGAAGCCTCTCTGTGGCTAAAGACAAGGCAGGAGCATTTATTTCTGAGGCAGCAAGGCTTGCTGTGGCAAAGGCTATGCTTGATAGGAAAGAAAGCAGGCAAAAGGGGCGAAAGGAGCTATTGTTATTGGCAAAAAACTCGCGCTATGTGCTTGTCCCTGCGGCATTGGCTTTGGCGAGAAGCTCTAACACAGATAGTGAGAGGAGCGAATCCCTTAATGTGTTACAGCAGATCGATAAATCCCACCCTGAGCAACACGATCTTATAAAGGATGAGCTAAAACATCTTTCGGCTGTGGTAGAAAACTAACTAGAGTCCTTTTGTTTTTTTGCTTTGCTAGTTGTGTTTTTTGCCGGTTGTTCTTTTGCTAGTGTGTTTATCTCGAAATTTGCGGGGATAGGACTCTTCGGTTTCAGTTTGCGCTAAATTGGGGAGAGTTATATTTCCTATTAGATCATCCTCCTTCTGCGCTCTGTCACTTCCGACCAGCAAGTCCTCAGCTTTGCTTAATGCTTCTGAGACCGTTGTAACTAGATCATCGAGTATAGAGCCGCCTATCTTCTTACCTTTCCTGTCTTTTGAATATTTCCTTTTAGTTTTCTGGCGGTCTTGAGGCGCATTATTAGTCCTATTTCCTAAGAT
>RFKT01000217.1 GCA_003694225.1 Candidatus Dadabacteria bacterium | reverse complement strand
GATATAACCTGTATCACACTTGGCTGAGATAATTCCGCCATAAGGAAGATTGTCAAATACAACATTTTTAATTACTACCAAATTGGGGTCGAAGGTTCCCGCAGGTCCCTGAGGGCCGGTAGCTCCAGTGGGTCCTGTCGCTCCAGTTGGGCCAATATCTCCCTTAGGCCCTTGAGGACCAGTTGGCCCTGTTATCCCTTGAGGCCCTGTAGCGCCGGTTGGGCCTTGGGGTCCTGTGGCGCCGGTATCTCCCTTGTCACCTTTGGGTCCGGGCGCTCCCGGATCTCCTTTAGGCCCTTGAGGCCCAGTTGCCCCTGTAGCCCCTTGCGGGCCCGGCTCTCCTGTAGGGCCTTGCGGGCCGACAATACCGCCGTTGCTTAACACATTTACGGTGGTATTTAGTGAAGTAATAGTGCTTTCTTGCTGCTCTACCTTTGAGGCCAAACTAGCCAGCAGATCCCTATCAAGAGAGCTTGCTACCTCCTCCTCGTTTCTCTTACACTCTACTCTCCATCTGGCCAAAACCCTCTTCCGGTTTGGATTATTTGGAAGACGAAATCTCTTTTTGATGCACAGCTTAAACTGTGTTTGTGCCTCAGCTCTTCCCCCTAACACAAGCAATAACGCAACAAAACCTGCAAAAACCTTCCTAACCATCGCATTACCTCTTTATATCTATCTTTTTAGCTGTTTTTTTACATCCAAAGAAGAACAGGATGAAAGAGTTGGAATGAGATGTGACTCACCCCCTATTACGCTTCCCCTAATGACGGTTATGAAAATATTTCTATATCGTGTATCATAGTTTTTGCGTTATGGAGGATTACTGTGAGCTTTGATGTGCTTGTAATAGGTGGAGGTCACGCCGGCTTAGAAGCCGCTTTAGCCGCAGAGAGGCTCGGCGTGAGGGTTTGTCTTGCTACCTTTAGCCGTAGTGACATAGGGCAGATGTCGTGTAACCCAGCTATCGGTGGCATAGGCAAGGGACACCTTGTAAAGGAGATTGACGCTCTCGGTGGAGCAATGGGAAGGCTGATAGATCTTGCAGGAATACAGTATAGAATACTTAATAGCTCCAAAGGAGCTGCGGTGAGGGCATCAAGAGCGCAAGCAGATAGGGAATTATACAAAAAATATGCATTAGCGACTGTGACAGGGAGAAAAGGCATTACCATTGTTGAAAGCAAGGTATCTGAACTCTCCGTCTCTAATGGATCCATAAAAGGAGTTAAATTAAAAGACGGCTCTATAATACGTTCAAAAACGGTAGTCCTTACCACCGGCACATTTCTTAGGGGATTAATGCATACAGGAAAAACAATGACTCCGGGAGGAAGGGTCGGAGCTCCACCCTCAAATTCTCTAAGTGAGAGCATACAGGCGCTTGGGTTTAGGCTTGGAAGGCTTAAGACAGGAACACCTCCGCGGATAAAGCGCAATACAATCAACTACAAAAAGCTTAAAGAGCAGAAAGGCGACAACCCTCCAAAGCCTTTTTCTATGATGACAGACTTTATCTCCCGCAAGCAGGTTTCGTGCTGGCTTACTGCAACAAACGAGGAGGTTCATGAAATTATCCGCGCCAACAAAGAGCTAAGCCCTATGTTTAACGGGCAGATCAAGAGCAGGGGGCCTAGGTACTGCCCGTCGATAGAGGACAAGGTATTTAGATTTTCAGATAAGCCATCTCACACAATTTTTTTGGAGCCTGAAGGGTACTCATCAGATCTTGTATATCCCAACGGCATATCAACAAGCCTTCCTGCGGACATTCAGGAGCGTTTTATAAAGAAGATTCGAGGTCTTGAGGAGTGCGTGATAGCCCGGCCGGGATACGCTGTGGAGTATGATTACTGCGACCCAAGAGGGCTTAAACATACCCTTGAATCAAAAGAGATCTCAGGGCTTTTTCTGGCAGGGCAGATCAACGGAACATCAGGATATGAAGAAGCGGCGGCACAGGGTCTTGTAGCCGGAGCGAATGCGGCGCTGAAGGTGCTTGAAAGAGATTCTCTGATAATCAGGAGGAGCGAAGGGTATATTGGAGTTATGATAGATGACCTTGTAACAAACGGCGTAGACGAGCCATATCGGATGTTTACCTCAAGGGCGGAATACAGGCTTATGCTGAGGGAAGACAACGCCTATTTAAGGCTTTGCCCTATTGCTATCAGGCTAGGGCTGTTAACAGAAGAGCAAAAAGCGAGATTCGATGTCTTGGAGAAAAATTACAAAGAGGCAATGAAACAACTCTCCTCCATCAGGGTTTCCCCTCAAAACGCCCAAGTTATCTTAGGCAACGGCTCTTCGCCCTTAAAGGAAACGGTGCCTGCGGCTGTGCTACTTAAAAGGCCTGAGGTAAATATAGAAAGGCTCTCTGAAGCTATCCATGAGCTTTCGGTAGCTCAAGAGGTAGCGGTTACAGTAGAAACGGAGATTAAGTACAAGGGCTACCTTGAAAGGCAAAAGGCAGAGATTAGAAAAATGGAAGCTATGGAAGCTATAGCAATTCCCGATGACTTTCCCTATTCGTCCATAAACGGGCTTAGCATAGAGATAAAAGAAAAGTTAGAGAAGGTAAGACCTGAGACCCTTGGACAGGCAAAGAGGATACCCGGCATAACCCCTGCCGCTATATCCCTGCTGGCTATATATCTAAAGAAATGGAGGGACACTAAGGAACCTTCTACCTTTAAGGGGCACACTGCTCTCCTCTCTAGCGCCAGATAGTAAAACCGCATATACTTGCGGCCATGATCTCTATTGTCATCCCGATATATAATGAAGCGCCTATACTTAACCGTACAGTAGGGAAGATAGAGAAATACCTTGAAAGAGTCGCAGAGGAATACGAGATAATATTAGTGGATAACGGTTCTACGGACGACACGCCTGCAACAGCGAGGGAGATTCAGGCTCGCACCGACTCACTCCGGTATTTTAGGATAGCGGAACGGGCGCCGGGAAGGGCGTTTGTTTTAGGAGTCCAAAACGCCAGATCGGAAAAGATCGTCTCCCTTGATGCCGATCTCTCATCGGACATTGCGTTTATAAGCCATGCCGCAAGCCTGTTGGATTATGCGGATATGGTCATAGGGTCTAAGACCTTGGGAAAGCAAAAGCGAAATCCAATAAGAATTATAGGAAGCGCTTTATATATCCTGATAGCGCAATTGGTCTTTGGCATATCTGAAAATGATTTTTCTATGGGATCCAAGGCATACAGAAGATCAGCCATTCTCGAAGCCTTAGACTCCATTGATCCTTGGACAGGATATGTTCTTGAACTGATCCTCCACCTAAAGAGGCGCGGGAGCAAAATTATTCAGATTAGTGTTGAATGCGAGGATACGCGGGAGAGCAAATTCAATATCTGCTATGAAGGGCTTTACAGGTATCTTCACCTTTATAGATGCTGGAGGAGAAAAACTTAACTGCATATTAAATTGCAATCTTATGGTATCGGCTACCATTACAATATGGTAAAATTACCTTACGGACGATGATATTAAAACCATAAGAGATATTATTAAGCCTGTCTTGGATCTTACCAAGTATAGGGTATTTGTATTCGGCTCGCGTGCAGATGGAATGGCGTCTCGTTACAGCGATTTTGATATAGGAATTGAAGGCGAAAAATTATCTCCTATTGATTACTTTAATTTAACGCTAGAGTTTGAAGAATCAGATCTCCCATACTGTGTAGATATTGTAGAATTTTGCGATGTGTCAGAAGAATTTAAAGCCGCCGCAAAAAAACATATAACAAACATCGCATAATGAAAAGAGATAGCTTATATCGAAAAATTTAAAAAGGCCTGAGGCAAAATGAATGTGCTTCTTAAACCGGCTTTAGTTTCTGGCCTTCCTTGGTGTCTTCCACCAGAAACCCTTTTTCGCGGATAAGATTCCTTAGCCTATCAGACTCATCCCAATCCTTCCTCTTGCGGGCTTCAGCCCGGTCGGATAGCAACGCCCGAACCTCATCCGGAATATCAATCTTTTTCTCTTCCCACTTCTTCATGCCAAAGCCCAATACCTCATCAACGGCGTAAAGCGTTGCAAGCTTATCTGCCTGTGCAAGGCCTGAGTCTCCCAAGATCTCCCATACCAGTGCCAAGGCCCTCGGTGCATTTAGGTCATCATACATGGCATCCTCAAAGGCAGAGATATATCTCTTATCAGGAGTTCCCTCTTCTACACCCTTAAGTGAGAGGACTGATGATCTTAGCTTACGAAAGCTATTTTGTGCTGATCGGAGCGACTCTATACTAAATTTAAGCTGGGTCCTATAGTGCGCTCCTAGGCACATATACCGGTATGCAAGCGGCTCTATCCCCTGTTTTATAAGATCGCGCAGGGTAATAAAGGTGCCCTTTGATTTTGACATCTTCTCTTTATCCATCACCAAAAACTCCCCGTGCATCCAGTAACGCACCCATCTCTTGCCTGTAGCGCCTTCTGACTGGGCTATCTCATTTGTATGGTGAACTGGGATATGATCTATTCCTCCGCAGTGTATATCAAACTGCTCTCCCAGATGCTTCATGCTCATTGCGCTGCATTCAATATGCCATCCCGGATACCCCCTCCCCCAAGGCGAGTCCCACTGAAGCTCCTGGTTTTCAAACTTGGATTTCGTAAACCATAGGACAAAGTCATACGGGTTGCGTTTGTTTTGGTCTATCTCGATTCTCGCTCCAGCCTTAAGCCTTTTAAGATCTAAATTTGCCATCCGCCCGTATTCAGGAAACCTGGAGACATCATAGTAGACATTGCCTCCTGAAAAGTAGGTCATTCCACGCTTTTCAAGCCTTTTTATCAGAGAGATCATATCATCTATGTGATCTGTCGCCTTGCACACAACATCAGGTCTTTTGATATTTAGCGCGGCGCAATCCTCAAAGAATACGTTGGTATAGTACTCAGCTATCTCGTGAGATGACTTTTTCTCCCGTTTTGCGGCGACAAGCATCTTATCTTCTCCTTCATCCGCATCTGAGACAAGATGCCCGACATCGGTTATGTTCATCACATGTTTTACCTTGTAGCCCGCATATCTAAGGGTGCGTACCAACAGGTCTTCGAATATATATGTGCGGAGATTGCCTATATGCTGGTAGTCATATACCGTAGGCCCGCAACAGTAAACCCCTACCTGATTGGGATTAAGCGGGATAAACTCCTCTTCTTTGCGGCTGTAGCTGTTATAGATTTTCATAACCCCAATGTACTACATAAGCACAAAGAAATAAATCTCCCTTGTTAATAACCATTCGGACATATTGCGCATTTTGCAAAACAATTCCTGATGATACACAGCTTTTGGATTTCTACATAACGTAATTATATAAGGTGTGTTGTTTTTGCTGTAGGTTTTGTTAGGGGGAATGAAGCATCTAATTGCAACTACTGACGGTGCATTTGCCATAGAAGGCGCCATTATCATCTCTCTGGCTCTCTTTCTAGTCTCCGGACTAAATTCTCTAATGTACCAAAGCAGCATTGTAGAGCAGCTTATCAGAGCCGCGAGATTTGGCGGCAGATCGGTGGCAATGCAATCAGACCCTATTACTCCGTGTCCCTCAGTAACTGAAGCGACTCTCAAATGCAACGGTATATATGATGCATCCAAAGAAATTGCCAAAGAGGCGTTGGAGTCTACCTGTTCATATCTAAACGTATTAACTAAAAGTCCACGACTTTGGGCAACTTCATACTCTGTAGAAGACGCTACAACCGTTCAAAATGGAGAGGTATTAGAGACACATTTTATGACAATTTCTATACAGCCGCAGGACAAAACACACCCTTCATGTCCATTCTGTTTCATGGATATTTTCATGAATAAGAACATTACAGTATCTTCAACCTTTTTAATCAAATGCACGAGGAATTCATGAGGAAGATTTATTTCCTAAAAATAATCCCTGAAAAGGGAAGCTCTATTATTGAATTTTTATTTCTTATCATCCCATTTGTGCTGATATTGCAAATTATTGCCATCACATCATTTTACTTTAAAGAGCACATATCCGATCAAATCTTGTTAGGGAATGCCACAAGAGAAGCCTCTACTGCATTGGCGGAATTGATGGATACGCTTGGAAGAAACCCTACATGCGCAGAAACAAAAAACGCCTTGTGTTCATCTCTCACGACATATGTAAACAACTACAAAACATCCGGAAGCACTATCGTCCAAGCTTCTGTCACTTTTGATTTTTCCAAAGTACTTCCCCGTTTTGAAGTTCAACTAGTATCTGAACCGTCTATTCCTCTTTTACCCGAATCAATACACCCACAGTATGTCATAAGAAAAGTAAATTTTATAGAAGAAGGCTTTTTTATACCGAATTGCGACAGGGAATATAGATGCACTTAGAGACCTTGCACTGTAAGTCATTACGCTGTATTCAGCCCTCTCACAACCTTGAGGCAGAAAAGGGCAGTATTATTTTTGGGTTATCTCTAATTATAATTGCGATAATGCTCAGCAGCATGGCAATAAACTATGCCAGAATAGGGATGGCACTTGCTTCAGCGCAAAGTGCTGCGGATTCTGCTAGCCTTGCCGGTTCATCGACTCTAAAACCTCGATTGGTGGTTTTTGGAACCAATCTCCCTCCGCATCCTGATTCTCTTTCAGGATGGAGGTCCAGTAAAGTTGCAGTATTTGAGGCATTAAAGAGAAATAAGATTTTTAATACTGGAAATGAAATACATGATGGCCCATCTGGCTCAACTTGCTTAAAACGGCTTTACAATTCCCCGTATGATGTAGACATAGACTATGCAGAGTGCATGAAATACGACTTCCCATCCTTTACACTACAGATAGAAAGGGGGCTTTATTACAGTTTAAATGGCGAGGTAAAGTTTGCATCGCTAGAAAATAAAGAATTTTGTGACGTTACTCCCAGCTGTATGGGCATTGCAACACCTGATGTGGCAAATGCGATTAAAGTCACCATAGCACTTAAAGATTTAAGCTTGATCTTTACTAACTTCCTCCCCGGGGGAAGTATTTCGATTCAGAACATCTCTAGAACATCTTTAGCAACTAGAGGAATCTTTTATTAATATAGGAGGATTATAAAATGAGCAGAAAAACCATTTATACTTCCATATTTTTACCTGTAATTGCTGCCTTTTCAGCATTCAGTGCGTACGGTGACGTAGTTGAATTATCCTGCTATTGTTCCGGCCATAAGTTTAAAAACTATTCGCAACTGTCATATTATGAGTTTGCGGATATCTCATCTGAATCAGCAGCCAATGAGGCTATAGACCAATGCTCATGCAATCCGGGGGATTGTCCAACCGGATATACTGACATCGGATATAGTAAGGAAAAATTTGATGGAAAGCTTATAAATGGCGCAGATGTAGCCCGAGTTTCCTATCCAAAGGATGGAGATTTCAGAATTAATGCAACATTCTTTGGAAAAGTTACCAAACTTTGCATAAAGTCAACTCCGGGAACAGAATTTACCGCTTCTTGCGCACGCGTCAGTGAAGGAAGGAAGGATATACTAGGAGAAGGATTTTCCATGAATGAAAGGATAGGAGCTTACACTGAAGCGATTAACAACGCATCGTGCGAGCCAATCAGTTGTCCTCAAGACTTTCAGCAAATAGGCTCATTACAAAAAACGTGCAGGCCTTTACTAATAAATACTCCTGGTGGGTATGATGTAAAATTTAATAGTGACTGGACACTAAGGCAAACTGGGATTAATGCAGACAACTATACTTTGTACAGGTTCGATAGATTTAATCAATCTCCCTGCAGACCTGTTCCAAAAGATAACAATCCCAATAATTGGGTGCAAGATGCTACACGATGCGCGGTAATGTGTGACATAAAAAGAGTCTGCAGATATCAGGGACTTTCTAAGCTGAGGCAGTAAATAATGTTCGGCTTTTTATTTGCCCTGAAAAAGTGGCTCTTTAGATTCAACATCAGGCAGAGTAGATACCTGGGTAATCTGCTCTGCAATCACTCAGATACGCTTTAATTGATCGTCACCATTTATGGGGATAAAGATAGGAAGCGATCTGAAAAATATCGGTAAATCCAGAGGGTTAACATAGAATAGGGCTTGCTGTATCTTTGCATCACCGAAGATAAAACTCGTACTCCAGCACCCACCGTCCGATCCAATCTGTGGATTGGGAGGTTACGCCCTTTACTAAGGAAAGCTCATACCTCCATCCGCCGTAGGCTCCGTAAACAGCCGGGCCTAGATAAAGCTCTCTCTCCGCATAGGAGCCAGACTCAGTTATATCCTCTACGGAATAAAAGGCCTCAACAGCGGGCATAAAATGCGGATGATAGCGGTAAAATAAATTCATAGACACTCCCCCTTCAATTTCATCTCCGGAGCCAGCGCCAACCTCTCTCTCAAAGATAATATTAGCCCGTGACACGAACCTGCTCTCTATCTCCTTCTCTAAAAGAAGCTTGCCCTCTACCTTGTCAGCTCCTCCGGAAGTTGATAGTGCATACTCTCCATAAAGCCCGATATCGAGCCAATGCTCTCCCTGTTCAAAGAGCTGGAACCTGTTTTCCCAATCCAAAGCCGCGATTTCAGCCTCTTCCCCTTTGGATTTTACGGTTACAAAATAAAGTTCGGTACCCCATCTCGAAGCAGGTGTAAATCCTATGCCCATCTTATCTTTTAATTTAGCGTCCCTACTATCTATGCTGTCAAATGTATATGTTCCTCTCTGCTCTATCTCTACTTCTCCCTCGTGCACAATCGGAGAGTAAATCTTATCAATTGCGTACGCTGTATTTCTCAAACCAAACACATATGCTGAGACTATACCTAGAAACAGCGTACACACCTTTATAGTTTGTACTGAACGAGACGAAATTCTAAACATCACCCATATGGCGCCAAGCACTCCAAAATAAGAGATAACCTGCATACCAGTGGGTCTGGATGAATAGCCTATAACGATATGCATAAACCCGCCAAGTATAGAGCTTTCAGAGAGCAGAGATGATGTATCCCAGAGAGGTTCTGAAAGGTATGGAAGCACCCCTGCGGCAGAAAAAAAGGCCACTGACTGAGATGCCATACCGGCTGCAAGCAAAGCTAAAAGTATACTTAGTACCATAAAGAGAATGTCAGTCTTAATCCTTACAAGGCCTTTGTACATGCCAATTCCAAATAAAACTCCAGCTAAAAGCCCACCTGCGCATCCAACTAATAATGTATAGGCATCTTTACTAGCTACAAACAATCCATGAGAAAGAAGCACTATCTCCGCTCCGTCTCTAAATACAGTAAGGCCAATAAGTACGCATAGAGCGTAAAGAGGCTTCTTCCCTTCAAGCACCGCAGAGCCGGTTTCTGAAATTTGCCTGGCAATCTTCTTTCCGTGGGTTCCCATCCAAACAACAGTATACCCGATGAGGAGTGTAGAAATTGCCAGAGCCCATCCATTAAGAAGCTCCTGTCCGACTCCCTGGAAGCTATGAGAGATAATTGAAACGAATCTACTAACTGCAATTGAAGCCGCTATCCCCAGGGCAATTCCTGCTAAGATCCACCTATCCCTGCCGGCAACTCCCCTTGTGGCAGCTATAAGAAGCACTAAAGCTACAGAGATCTCAACAACCTCACGGAAAACAATCAAAAATGTAGATATCCAGTCCATGTAGAAGCTCTGCGTGACTAAACATTACTCCGCTATCAATTTTCCAGTGTTTCGGTAGAAATCGCCGAAAAACCCATATTCCCCCTTCTTAAGAGGCCCAATAAAAAGTGTAATCTCTCCTCTCCCAGCAACTATCTTTTCACGGTTAAGATCAAAACTCTCAAACTCTTCAGGTGTTGGATCCAGATTTTTGATAATAAGTTTAATCTTCTTTCCGGCAGGCACCGTGATCTTACTCGGAACAAAACGGTGATTTACAATCTTAATTTCCCTTGCCTCCTGAGCATAACTAAAAGGTTGAAAGAAAATCAGACAAACCAAAATAGTAGAAAAAACGCCTAATAAATTTCTATCTATCCTGCAAAGCGTTTTGCAATACACCATATTATATCCTATGTCATGTATAAAAAATACTTGCCAGATTATTGCTTGATATATCAAGCATCCACTTGCTAACACAATCAACAACTGCTGTCAACTTGATAAAAAAGCGTTACGAATCGAAATAGGACAGGCATATCTTCCTGCAAAAAGTTACCCCGTACCTTTTGGGGGGGGAAAGCCAACTGCCTGATTTAACTAGAAAACTTCCGAGCAAAGTAACCCTGTACCTTCCTGAAGTAGCCCCGCACCTTTCCCGCCCCAAAAGTTACCCCGTACCTTTTCCGAACTAGCCCTCACCTTTGGCGGGAAAGCAGATAACCATTCTCCAAATCTCGTAGGCCTTTTGTGGAACGCAGGCCTCTTGCCCACATGAAGCCCCCTCTGCAGGCTAGAAGCCTGCGCTCCATTAGGTCAAATGCGAGGCTCCCTCGCTTCAAAGGTTACCCCGTACCTTTTTGGCGCAAAAACCAACTACCTGATTTAACTGAGCAATTCCCGGACAAAGTAACCCAGCACCTTGTAGGCGAAAAATTATAAAAATTTTTTTTATGACACCCAAAAATTTTATCCGCCAATCCAAGTGGTTAGAAACGACAAAGTCTGTATGTCCTGATTTGTGTTGTCTTTATGCAGGCTAGAAGCCTGCGCTACGTAAAATCTAAAAAAGAGACTCAAAACCCATCAGAGGGGAATTAGCCTGAAATATTTGTCTTTGCTTACTTTCCGATACAGAATGTGGAAAAGATCCTTCCAAGCAGATCTTCAGAGTATGTCTTGCCAACAATCTCTTCTAAGGCAATAAGGGCGGATCTGATATCTTCCGCGACAAGCTCAAGAGGCTCTCCCTTGTCCAAGTTCTCAACCGCTTTGCTTAAAGCCTCACCGGCTAAGACAAGGCAGTTTTTATGCCTTTCATTTGTAACAAGCAGTGAACCCTCCTC
>RFKT01000216.1 GCA_003694225.1 Candidatus Dadabacteria bacterium | reverse complement strand
TAGATTTGGCACTTTTGCCGATATAAACCGTGTAACGGTTTTTCTCCCTATTGGGAAGGGGATAAGATTTTATCCTTTAATCCAAGGGGGTTATATAAGAGTTTCCCGGGGGAGGGGAGAAGACATTTGCTCCCGCAACTTTGGGGCGATTTTTTGAAGCTGGGATGCCTTAAGGTTCTTTTGGTTGTTAAAGAGGTTTTTTTAGGAACTGGCAACGCTTAAGGTTTTCTCACGTTTGATACTGAGGATTAAGTTGTGTAGCCCTCGCTTGTGGGCATTTGTTGGTTGAATTGTCAAGTGCCTAGAAAAGAGGGCTACACGCAAGGTTTTTTCCGTTGCCAGTAAATGGCATCCCACGCTTCTACCTTTTCTATAGAATGTTCTTTTATGGGATTATCCGATCCCTGCTCTTATGCTAGTGTATAGCCATGACACGGCCAAAAGGCGCTGCACCAAAAAATACAGTGCCAAAAAACAAGGTGCTTTCAATTGTCATTGGCATTTTATGCGGGCTTCTTTTAGGAGGCTTATGGCCTGAGTGGGGAAGGGAAGTTAAATTTATAGGAGACCTCTTCTTAAGAGCGCTTTTGATGTTGGTGGTGCCACTTGTGATGGCCTCAATAGTTTCAGGCATAACCTCTCTTGGCGATATAAGGAAACTTGGAAAGATAGGGTATGTAACCTTAGGCTTTTACCTTGTTACAACCGCATTGGCTGTAGTTACAGGAATTGTTTTGGTTGTCTTTATAAAGCCCGGCCTTCATTCTGAAGCTCTTGCCATTGGAGGCGCGCCATCCATCCCGGCGCGTAAAGGGATAGCGGATATGCTTCGGGAGATGGTTATGGGCTTGGTGCCTGACAATATCTTCAGGGCTATGTCGGAAGCAGATGTCCTTCCCCTTATAGTCTTTTCCATTGTGTTTGGTGTGGTGTTATCTACTGTGGGCTCAAAGGGAAAAGCGCTGAGGGAGTTCTTTGTGGGGCTTGATGAGACCATAATGGGCATAGTGAATCTATTGATGAAGGTTGCCCCTTTGGGAGTGGGGGCTATAGTGGCAGGCAAATTAGGGGAGGCAGGCGGCTTTTCTGGGTTTATTCCTGAGGTTTCAAGGCTTGGATTTTACGTTGCTACGGTGCTTTTGGGGCTTCTTTTCCACAGTGTAGTATCCCTTCCGCTTATCCTTTATTTAATTTCCGGAAGGAATCCTTTGAACTATCTCTATAATATGGCTGAAGCCCTGCTTACGGCGTTCTCTACAGCTTCAAGCTCTGCAACCCTGCCTGTCACTATGGAGTGCGCGATTGAAAAAAACGGCGTCCCAGAAAAGATCTCCTCTTTTGTTTTCCCGCTGGGAGCCACTGTAAATATGGATGGCACGGCGCTATATGAGGCGGTAGCAGCCGTGTTTATCGCTCAGCTTTATGGAGTGGATCTTGGAATCGGAGAGCTTGCAATTATCTCTATAACCGCAACATTAGCCGCTATTGGGGCTGCTGGCATCCCTGAAGCCGGGCTTGTAACGATGGTTTTGGTGCTAAAGGCTGTAAATCTTCCGGTAGAGGGGATAGGCGCTATTTTAATTGTGGATTGGTTTCTGGATAGATGCCGCACTGCGGTAAATGTGTGGGGAGATGGTGTAGGAGCCGCAGTAGTGGCCGAGTGCGCTTAAGGTTTTGCACCACCTTCAAATGTATAATTGCCTGAAATGCCCGTCTTTTCGCCGCTATTCCTATGGAGCCTGGCACCAGAGTAGGAGGGTGTGAGGGCGATAAAACGGCGGTATAATTTCTTGACTAGGACCATATTCTATAGTATCTCAGAACCCAGAGTTCTCCTTCCTTGCCTCATCCGCTGTAAGGGGGGTTGTTATTTTTAGAGCATTTGTTGTTGTAGGGGTGTTGTATGGTAGTAGAAAGACCTTTTGAGGGAAAGGATGGGGGAAGGGAGGTTTCAGATGGAAGCCAAAGACACGAAATAGGTAGAGGTGATACGGTTTCGCCGGATGCCTTGTCTAGCGTATCAGGGCCTAATGGGGAAGTACATAGAGGAAAATTCCCGAAGGATAAATTAGATATCACCTTTTTTTTTTTTTTTTAGACCTCAAAAATATTACCTGGCCATGGCGGTCCTTTGCATCTTTGGAGAGCAGTCCATAGAGACTATGGCTGTCAAATCAGCATAGCTTTCCTTTCAGAACCCCAATCACAAAGCTACCTTTTGGGCGGGCTTAGAATTGCTCCCAGAGATAGGATTGAGGCTCCCGGATATGACAACGATAGGGAAGCTTTGAGATTAGCCCTTAAGATGAGAGAAAAGATTGATTACGCCTTAAAAGCGCATATCGGAGGGCCTCTTGGTCTGAGAGCTTTGGAGCGGGGTCAGGTAGTAGGAGCAAAGTTTGTGGTTTTGCCGCACAGAGGAGCCCGGTTTGGCGAGCCGAGGGATAGGGAGCTTTTGGATTTTATAGTTGAGGCTTTAAATAGATTTGAAAGGGAGACTGGAGTAAAGCCTGTTACAGGGCAGGATCTGGGGCATACAAGAAGGCTTTCCTTTGATAGCAGTATCGGCTCTTTGGATTATATATCTGCCAGATGCCGCGGATGTGGAAATGTCGATACATCAGTTCCCACAGGAGTCGGCAATTTCTGGACATTAAAAGGC
>RFKT01000215.1 GCA_003694225.1 Candidatus Dadabacteria bacterium | reverse complement strand
TCGCTGGCGTTATATTTGTTGAGATCTATCTTAACATTATTTGCGCCAAATTGGAGATTAAGAATTCCCATAACTGGATCTTCTATCATTGATGTTTCTTGAACGTTGGGGATATTGTTGAGAAATAGTCTACAAACCATCGTAAGTTTCACCTTAAGCGCATTAAGCTTTACCAAATCCCAGCCAGTGCCGAATAGAAGTGAAAAGGCAGTAAACCCATTTGTTTCATTCTGCAGAGACCTGAGCTTATACAGATGTAAAAGCCATTCTTCCAATCCCTCACCGATCTCTACCTTAAGGCAGCATGACGACTTGCCACCTTTCTTGTGAAACGTTCTCACAGCGTCAATCCATTCTACAGATGTGCACTGTAAAATTCCCCGTTCTTTCCTGAGCGAATCAACCAAAATTTCCCCTCCTTCATCTGATATTCTTTGCAATCCAGCGGCAATTAACCTCCCGGATATTTCATATAGGGGTTTGCCTGTTGCTGTGGATAACGATATAAGATCTACTGGGGAGAGCATCTGAATCTCTCCGCCAAATCTTTTCCTGATTCTGTTCAGGAAATTTTCATATAGATCCAAAGCATCGTATGGTGGATTCTTCAGCTTTATTTCCAATGTGTCTATATCCATGGAACTGATTTTGCTTAACGCCTGATCTAGTTTCCTGTAGTTAGTGAGATCAGAGCTTTCAATCTTCACTGCATATGATAATGTTCTGGTATTAAAGATCTTTTGCCTTATGCTATCGGCTGCAAGAGCCAAGTCAGAAAGCTCTGCCTCTTTGCCAATCCTTATGCCTTCAGCAATACTGATAGGTTTGCCTTCCACTGTATCAGAGAGTATTTCAGAGATAGATCTCCGCTGACTGATATGACCATGCTTGCCTGATGATACAGAGTAGCATGCTTTTCTGTATAAGCCCTTGGGAGTCAGCCCGCATTTATAGGCTTTTTGAAAGAATAGCTTCATGCCTTCAAGAGACTCGGCGTCAAAGTAGTATCTAATCATTTTAGTGATGTGCTCGCTACAGATGTCTATGGGAAGAGAAAGCTCATCAGAATACTGCAATGCAAGCGATTCTCTCGCCGCGATTGCTTTATGGAATGTTTGATTGATTTTCAAGTCGATCTCACGTGTAAGGTTTTCCGGCCTTGCGGCCCACACTGTAAAGACGAAGGGGAGGCGGGTATGGTGCGCCCACTCTTCTGAAAGATTAGTTTCAAAAGGGAATTTTCCCGTATTGTTAAGGGCGAGATCTCCTATGACTAATGCCCCTTTTCTGCCGCTTATATAATCTATCGGGGAGGAGTTAGTGGGGAGCCTTTCCAGATGAGGAGCACAATTCCATCGCTCCTTGAGTAAGAGCCGCAAGAGCATCACAGCAGAATCTGATTCTGGAGGAAGGTATATAGTGCTAAGCTCTCTGAGAGGTTTGTAGCTAAATAGAGATATCGCTGCAAAGCGCCCCTTTACAGCAACTCCGAAATCTAAGCTGACATAACCTCCATGTGCAATATATTCCGTAATGGGAATATGTGCTATATCGACTTCCCCTTCATGGAGTTTGCGCGCATTTTCCTTCGGATTGTTTTCCTCATATTCTATAAATTCCTCATTCTGGAGCAAGCGGAACGGAAGGGTGGTATAATAACTTATATTAGCGGCGCGCAATCTTGCCATTTCTGAGTTCTCTAATCGATACAAATTTTTAACATACAGTGGCAACTTCCTCCAACTCAACAAGAGCTCTCAATTTTAGCAGTTTTTTTGCATTTCCAGTCAGAGCCCCGTAGCCTAAATCATTGGCCCCAAAATCTAAAGCAACACTAAAGCTTGCAAGAGAAAAATATTTGCTGGTAGCTCTAATAACAGGGATATCCGTGAGACAAATAGAGCCTATTGCAAGGAGCCGGAGGAGATAGATATCAAAAAATTGCCTTAGTGCTGGGTTCGATCTAATCTCCTCAGAATAGCCCGGACCCCAGACATCTATTATCTTCTTTTTAGATGTAAGATCTCTAATTAAAATAATTTCATCAGCCAATGAGTGGAAGTTTCCATAAGCATCAATAAGCGTAACGAGACTGGTTTCAAATCCGCATTCATGACATAAAGCGAGAGCGTATTTGTCAACCGTAGTCCTAAGTCTTTTAAAGCCACATTCTCTCAACAGTTCCAATGCTTCTCTGAGCTCAAGATAAGATGAGTATCCTTCTTCATTAAACATATCCTCGATATTTGGGCCTACGAGAGCTATGCCGTCTCTACAAAGAGATACCCTTTTAAGCATCGATTGGATTTTATGATCTATTCTACGCACATCAAGGCCTTCAATGGCTATATGTACCTGCGCATATGGAATGGCTCTCACATATTCTGTGAATGCCAACTCAAATGCATCTAGTCGAGAGCGATCATTCATTATATTTGACACATTCATCACTAGCGCAGGAATGACACCTTTGTTTTTGATATGATCTGCCGAGTCATATCGGCGAGAAATCTTGACTAGTTTAAGCAAAACAGGTAGCCCTGCCTTTCGAATAAGAAGCGAGATTTCATCCCTGGAGAGGAGTTTCCCTTGGCTTACTTTTTCTGCAATTCTAAGGAATCCTAATCTGCTTAGCATATTTTTGGAAAAGACGCTGAGATCTCCCTTCTCCCAGTTATGGGATTCAATAGCGTTTAATCGCACCTTTTTTCCGTTTATTATTCCGTATTTCGCTAGCGACATTATTTATCTCACTCTTATAGGGCGATTAGGAAGTATAAAATCCCGGTGCCACAAAATCCCCCTCTCTACATATTGCAAAGCAACCTGCTTCATAAAACCTCGTTAGGGAACTACTTAAGAGAAAATTAAAAAATAACAAATAAAAAAATAACAAAAAAAAAGAAAAGATCGGTATAACGAGTAAGTATGATATGATTAGGATCATCAATCGGGATATTACGCTATCATATTGGCGCTTCTAATGCAACTTCTTCTCTAACTTCAGGGTGTTACTGTTTTTTTCCACAAGCAATAAGAGATGCCGAAAAACAGGCGTTCCTTCTTCTGTACGTAGCCTCTCCTCCCTTTGCCAAGGATGAGTCAATCTTCTGTGGCTTTTGCTTTGGGAGTTTTTCTCTCCTTGCAAAAAATCCGATACGCCAAAATGATTATAATAGGGATACCTATTATCAATGACCAGACCTTCGCCTTATGTAGCACAGACAGAAGGGTTTCGTAGTGTTCTGAGCATACATAGCCGATCCAGATCATAAGAGGGACGCTGATTAAAGCAGCTAGAGCATCAGCCGAGACAAATCTTAACGTTCTCATCTTAACTGCACCGCAGGTAAGAAATGTCACAGATCGCAAGTAAAAAAGGTGTCTGGCTATAAAGATCATAAGAAGGCTTCTCTTTTCAAGCCTAAGCCGAAATCGCTTTACCTTTCTGGATGTCACTCGCGCCTTAAACCATTCCTTTTCAAAGAGAGAAGGGCCTAGCTTTCTTCCTATCGAGTATACAATAAGATCCCCTACTATTACTCCGGAGTAGCAGACAGCAAATGTTGCCCACGGAGATATATTCCCTCTGTGACTTACGATTCCTCCAAGAATAAGAGGCACATCTTCAGGAATAGGAAACCCCACCGCCCCAGCCATAAGGAGGACAAAAAGCACAGCAAGAAGTGTAACAGGGCTTTGAAGCCCGAAGAACCAATCGCTCACTACTGTAATATTCAATACTTTAGTGTTTGAGGCAAGGGTAAGGTGATGTGTTATATGAGTGGTTGAGCTAAGAGGTAGTTAACAATTACAAGCCGTTGTGAGGGACTAAGCTTTTCCCTTACCAAAAAGCTTTTTCCGCTTTCCTTTCTCTTTAGGGTAAAGGGAAACATTATATTTTCATTTGCACCTCTCTCGGCAGTACAGTCCCCACGCCGTTTTGTACAGCTTTGGGTGTCAAGGTAAGGATCGGAGGCTATTACCTTTGATGAGATTATAGTAACAGTGTCTGTCAGCCCTGCTCCGTGCCCTATACCGTGTGCTATAACGGTTGCCATCTGTTGGGTTTCCCTGTCAAATCGCTGGTCTCCTATGGAATCGCTTTTGTCTAGCCTGTCACTGTCGAATTCTCCATCAGAACCGGCAAGATCTATTATACTGAAGGCAACAGCGCTTTTTGGGGTTGGCACAGCCGGAAGGGGGGTAGAGCCTACTATTGAAAACTCGTCATGAGGCTCGCTTAGTCCTCTTACATCAACGCCGAATACAAGGTTAATCGCAAATGGATACTGCCTTGCTAAATCTTCATATAAGATGTCACCTTTTGCCGGGCTTGGAAGAATTGATGGGAGGTCTGGCCGCTCTATAATGGAGATAGCAAGCTCTATACTCCTGCTTCTGTACATAGCCTGAACATCTCCTAAAGCATCTTCAATAGCAAGGCGAGTTTTTCTATTGCCTGCAGTAGCTCCAGACAAAATGACATTTATTGGTAGTATGTAGGTTTGGCTTTGTGCGATGTATTCAGACGTTACTATTTCTGCGGTGTAGCCGGATCTAACACCTCTTTTTCT
>RFKT01000214.1 GCA_003694225.1 Candidatus Dadabacteria bacterium | reverse complement strand
TATCTGCTTTTAGCTTTAGAAACAGGCGTTAATTGGTAGACTATTCACCCCTGAAATTGGGAGATAAGTTGCGTATTAATTTGCTGGCAGCGGTATCTGATTTAGCGTCCAGTCATATTTAAGGTACTTAACCTTTACCTTACTTGATATGATGGCCTTTTGAATCGGCTCTTTTAAAAATCTGTAAATAAAATTTAAAACAGCTGTTTCTTTGGGCGGATAGCCTTTCAAATCCAGGGAGTTTTTATAGGCTCCAACAAAGTCATCCCCGTACCACTTAAAGATTGATGAAATGTAAAGAGTCTTGGATGCGGCGTCATATCTTGTCCCATAAGGAGAGTTCAAAAACTTTGTTGCTTGATCATTTAACTGTTTGTCGAGAAGTTCCCCCCTATAAGCCTCATTTCTTATAGGGGGACAGCTCATTGCAGCACATACCAGCGCCAGATGGATCCGCGGCTCCCGGTATTTTTTCCTCAGTATATTGTGTTCAATGTCATCCAAGCTAAGCGGCTCTCCGTGCACAGTATGTTTTTCTGACCAAGCGTTTTTTATCTGCCTAATACTATTTTGGGGGTATAAGAAGTTTAATAGGGATCCGTGAATGGGATAGTGGTCCAGTATGGTCTTAATCGTAATAGCATTATAGGCGTTTATATAGAAAGCTATCTGTTCCGGTTCTTTCATGGAAAAAACCTTAGACTTGGGCTCAGATGCTATTTTCAGAAGGTACGTGTTCAAGTCTGAACTTTCTATTTTCGCTCCTGCATAATTCACCCTTCCAGCTACAACAAAGCGCCCAAGAAATCTGTTAAATAGAGAGTGGTCAAAAAAAGTTTCGTTGGTTAAGCCGGATGCGTATTCCTCGCAAATGCAGACAGCTATTAGTAAAATACCAGTTAGAAGCTTTGCTGATGATATAAGTTTCATTTCCTATTTCCCATAGTTATCACAGGATCTATTCGTTTTACTGTTTTGTTGGTTACAACCGCTTAAATTATTGTATTGATTAACCTGTTAAATCCATTACAATAATCATGGTATCATAACTTCTTTTGCCGCAATAATCGAGAGCAAAGCTTGTATTTGCGGCGGCTAAACGGAAGTTGGAGAAAAGGATGGATAATCCGCTTATCAGCATAATTATTCCGAGTTATGGCGATGCTGATTTTGTAAGGAAAAACCTCTCTATTTTAGGCGGCATTGATGCGTGGGAAATAATCGTTGTCGAGGCAGGCAACACCACTTATGAGCTTTCAAACTGCGTATTTATTAAGTCTTCTAAAGCCAATAGGGCCTTCCAGATGAATTTAGGTGCTGAATATGCCAGGGGGGATCTCCTGATTTTCCTTCATGCTGATACTTTCGTTCCGCCATCATCGATTTTACACCTCTATAGCTTTCTCTCCCTCCATCCGTCCTATGTTGGGGGAACATATAGGTTTTCACTTGATTCCAATAGCTGGAAGGCGCATGTTATAGAGATGGGCGTGTATCTGAGAGAAAAGATATTTGGGCTTTCTTATGGCGATCAGTGTATTTTTGTTTGGAAAAGGGTGTTTAGGTCAGTTGGCGGGTTCCCGGAAGAGCCTGTGTTTGAAGACGCCCTATTTTTAAAGAAGCTGAGGTCAGAAGGAATGCTTTATAACTACCCTGAAAAATGTGTGACCAGTGCTCGTAAATGGGAGAAAAGAGGATATCTTAAAACTGTTATTGAGCACAATGCACTAGCTCTAAAATGGGCGTTAAAGCTTTCTTCCGACAAAACGAAACGTATTACATAGTATTGCAATTTTACAGTGGATAAGATCCTACTTACTACAGATCTTTCTCAGGAATCGAAGGAGGCTATAAGCATAGCCGCAGAGCTTGCAAGGAAGTTTGGCGCATCTGTGGAGATTTTAACCGTATTGGAAGATCCTGCCCAAGCTGCTATGGCATATGCGCTGGAGTTTCCAGTGTTTCCCGATGTAGAAATTCAAAAACAGGTGGTTGAAAAGATAAGGAAAGAGCTTGATAAGATTGTATCAGAGGAGTTTGAAGGAATAGCCGCTTCAGCCCATGTTGTGGAGGCAAAGGGGCCTGTGCATGCTGAGATTAGAGATTATGCCAAGAATAACAGTGTTGATCTTATTGTAATAGCTTCTCACGGGCATAGCGGCATAAAGAGTTTGCTTATGGGGAGCGTGGCAGAGAGAGTGGCGAAGTCAGCCGATTGTCCTGTATTGATAGTGCCTGTAAAGAGTCGGGAATGAATCTGATATCCTATCATTGCTACCATTAAATAATAAGCCTTACACCTCCCAAGTCTGAAAGCCTGTGGGGGAATTTATCGCCGGGAGATCCTATAAACATAAAGTTTAAGGGGATATTCCACTTTTTCGATAGCTCTCTCAATAACTCTGGTGTGAAGCGACCCTTCTGGACTACAAACTCAATATTTATTGAAGGGTATGCTTGGTCGAGGAATTTTAAGTCATTTTCAAGGGTCTCGGGGACTTCTGATGGATCCTCTACCACCGTTACGATCTTTATC
>RFKT01000213.1 GCA_003694225.1 Candidatus Dadabacteria bacterium | reverse complement strand
TTTTCTAAGCATGCATCCACAACTTGAGAAGGGAAAAGCCCGCTTGACCTTAGGCTGTTTCCTATCTTCTTTCTTCTCCTAAAGAATGAAGCTTCCACAACCTGCCTGAACATTAATATATCGCCATCATCTAGCCCATATTTCGGAGAATTCCTAAACCTGATTATCACAACCATAGAATCTACCTTTGCTTTAGGGTAAAACGAAGCTCCAGGAACAATATCTCCCTTCACGGCATCTCCAAAGAGACCGCAATTTATGGTAAGCACACCGTAATCCCTTCCTCCAGGTGCAGCGCACAATCTGTCAGCAAACTCCTTTTGCAGCAGTAAAATAGCCTTATCAATTACGGAGTAATGCCTTACAAGATGAAACAATATATCCGTTGAAAACGAATAAGGGAGATTACCAAAAACTACCATTTTCTCGCCCAAAAGATTCAGATCAACAAACCTTGCATCCGCATTTATTACCTCAATGCTTGGGTATTTACTCCTCAAGAAGGAACAGAGCTTTTTTTCTATTTCAATGGCGATTAAATTAGAGTCTAGATCCAACAACTCTCCTGTAAGCGCGCCAAGCCCTGCCCCTATCTCTACCACCAAAGGAGCATCAATAGGCTTTCCAAATTCAACTATCCGCCTTGCAACTCCGGGTTCCCTCAAAAAATTTTGGCCGAATTTAGAGGACGGCTTTAATCCGATCTCAGCTAATCTCTCCTTTATAGACATCTGCAATCCTTAGGAACAGCTATAGATCTTCTACCCTCCACTGAGGGCGTACTATGCAATCATCATAACAGTTCAAGCCGAGTATCTTTCTCATATAGCCAGCATAAGCAATCATGGAGCCATTATCAGAGCAGTGCTTTTTTAATGGGAAGAATGCGTTAATACCTTCAATGCGTGAGATTCTCGACCTTAACTCTTTATTAGCACTAACTCCTCCTGCCACGCCGACCCGTTTAATCTTGTATTGACGGCAATAGGCCTCTACCTTAATCACCAAAGATTCAACTATAGCTGTCTGAATAGCCTTTGCAAGCTCCGCTCTAACTTTCTCTTCTTCCTTCCATCTTTCCTCGCGTTTTACCAATAACGCTACAGCTGTTTTTAATCCGGAAAAGCTGAAATCCTGCTCCCCTCTCATAGCAACAGGAAGACAATATCTACTTTTGGGCACGCTATCAGCCAATTCAGCAAGCTTCGCGCCGCCGGGATATGAAAAACCCAAAAGATTTGCAGATTTGTCAAAGGCTTCTCCTGCTGCATCATCCAAGGTCCTCCCTGCCACAATATACTTTCCAACTCCCTCTACCCAAATAAGCTCCGTATGCCCTCCAGACACTATCAAAGCCAAAAAGGGAAATTTCAGATCCGGATTATCCAAGACTAAGCTTAATATATGGCCTTCAATGTGATTAACACCTACAAGATCTACTGCTTCCGGAAAGGCAAGCCCTTGTGCAAAGCTCGTTCCCATAAGAAGGCACCCTTTTAACCCCGGCCCTGCCGTCACTGCTATCATGGAGAGATCGCTCGTATTTATACCGAACTTAGTAAAAATTCCTTCTGCCAACAGTGGAAGCGCTTTCATATGCTCGCGAGACGCAAGTTCCGGCACTACTCCGCCGTAGGCCTTGTGAAGAGAGACTTGAGACAAAATCTCTTCTTGGAGAATCTTTACATCACTCCCATCAAATACAAGTAGAGAAAGCGCAGTTTCATCGCAACTAGTTTCAATACCTAAAACGAATGAAGACATCTCTAACTGCCTGATTTAAGGTATTGTGCAATAGCCTCTAAATCACGATCGCTCGCTAATGCTATAAAACCTATTGGACAAAGCTTTTTATCTACAGTTGTTTTTTTCGGCGTAATACCGGTCCTGAAAAATTTTAATATATCTTCATCGCTCCATGAAGAGAATCTACTCGAATTTATGGGGGGAGCAAAGAAGCTCTTGCCCGCAAACAGAGTAACATTTGCGCCACCTAAATAACGTTCCCCACCGAAAATACCACCTTCAGAGGTGTGGCAAAGGCCGCACCTTGCAACATGATCTACAAGGTACCTTCCATATTCAACTCTGTCATTCTCCGAAACCTCAGGAACGTATCCTGGTATCTCCCTTGCGCTTCTTCTAAAAAATCCCTTCAAGTTCCTGTCAAAGAAACCTATCTCACGTTTTGGGATATATCTGCTCACGCCATCCAAGGATTTAAGATAGGCAGCTATACTTAATGCATCAATCTCAGATAGCCATTCATATCCTGCGTGAAACTCAGGAGAAAATCTTCTATTTCCAGGAGAAACAGAATCTCTTACTGCTGTAACAATCTGATCCAAGGAGAAGGTTCCTATGCCTGTTTTATAGTCAGGGGTTATATTCGGACTTAAAACCTCCCCGTAAACATCTAAGAGCTTTACCCCACCTGACAACAGCCCAAAAGGCTTTCTCTCAGGAGAATGGCAGAAACCACACCAAGCAAGGCTATTTACAAGATACTCTCCCCTTTTCTCATATGCCTCATTCCCCGATACATCGACTTTTAGAGGAGAAGGGGTCTCATAGCACGATACAGCTCCTAATGCTAAACAACAAAGGATTAAAACTTGGGTTTTTATACTCTCCATCTTTGAGCAGATTAGCGACTAGATTGTTATACAATTAACATTCTAACAGTTAATCAGATAAGACATTTCCTCAGATAGGCTCAAAACCTATTTTTATGCGGATTAGTCTATAGAAAATCAGCTATAAAATATAACGAAGAAGCTGTTTAGACAAGTCTCACTGTAAAGAATGGCGTATAAATGATAATAATATACCATGACTCAAAGCATGCTGATTCTCTTTGCTATAATGGGGGTTGCCATATTCCTCTTTATTAGGGGCAAGCATCCTCCCGATCTTGTAGCCGGTTCAACCCTCCTTATACTAGCCTTTGCAGGATACGTTACCCCAAAGGATGTATTTGCGGGCTTTTCTTCCGCCGCTGTAATTACGCTTATATCAACGTTCTTTATTGGAGAAGCTTTCTTTCAAACAGGACTTTCAGACAAAACAGCCGATTACATCATTAGATATCTCGGCGCAAATCAAAAAAAAATCACTCTTGCTATAATGCTGGTAACTGGTTTGGTCTCTGCATTTATAAGTAATATAGCCGCCACAGCTATTTTTATGCCTACAGTGTCATCCTTGTCAAAAAAAATGCAGATAGCCCCATCAAAGCTTTTTATCCCTCTCTGCTTTTCAGCTGTCTTGGGAGGGACTATCACTATGCTCGGAACAGCCCCAAACATACTTGCATCGCAAGCCTTATTTGATGCGGGGCTCAAGCCTTTTTCGCTTTTTAGCTACTCGCTGCCTGGCATAGCACTTTTTATCTCTGGAATTATATTTCTTCTTTTCTTTGCCGATAAATTGCTCCCTGATGGGAATGGAGAAGTCCCTAATCCCAGTGAAAATATAGCTGAAATTTATAGGCTCCATGAAAGGCTCTTCTCTATTAAGATCCCTAAAGGCTCACCTGCGGCTGGTAAGACTCTTGTATCTCTAAGATTCGGATCTGTTTTGGGCCTTGCAGTAATTGCAATTATAAGGGAAGGAAGAAGTCACCTTGCACCAAAAGCGGATGATACGGTGCTTGAAAATGACCTTTTGGTGGTAAGGGGGCGATATGACAGGCTGAGCGCATTATTCCAATCAGAAACATTCAAACTGCAAGCTATCACAGATAGGCTTTATAACAGTTTAACTGAATCATTCCAGATTATGCAGATTGAGATCTCAGATCAAAGCAACTATGTAGGCAAGAAAGTTTCAAAGCTCTATATCGAAGAAGAATCATTACTCCCAATAGGAATAAAGAGGAAACAGAGATTTATAGCCGGTAACCTTTCAAACAGGATGCTTATCCCCAACGATCTTCTTGTAGTGCTAGGAAAAGAAATTCCTTCGCCTGCCTTTAAATCGCTGTCTCAGGATGTTCAGTCAGATCTTATCCGCCATTTATTTACCCTTTATATTGACAGTTCATCCCCATTTATTGGCGCAGCCCCAGACAATTTAAACCTTGATGAGATGCTGGGAATAACTCCTATTGCCATAGTCAGAAATAACAAGATATTTAGTGCCAATGGTGTAGAGATTCAAAATGGAGATCTGCTTATAGTATCATCTGAACCATCTCGAGCAGAAGCCCTTAACCTAGTCAGGGGGCTAGAACCTAATCCTGACGCACCATTAGAGATCCTACACGAACAGGGAGTAGCTGTAGGTGAAGTGACACTATCGCCAAGAGCGGAATATGCAGGAAAATCTCTGGCGGATATAAACTTCAGAGAAAAGTACGGGCTGCAAGTTTTGGCGCTTTGGTCCGAAGGAAGGCCGATAAGATCATATGTAGGACACCGTCCCTTGAAAATGGGTGATGCGCTCTTGTTGTTCGGTCCGATAACACAGTTCCATCTAATAAAGAAAGATCCAAACTTTCTCGTCTTGTCAGGCATAGAAGACGCACCCATCAAGACAGAAAAGGTGCCTTTTGTACTGCTGTCGCTGTGTATCCTTACGGTCTTGGTCGCATTTCATATCCAACCAGTCCATGTTGCGGCCTTTACCGCGGCACTGTTCCTCGTCATAACTAATACAATTTCTATGGACGACGCATACAGAAGGATTGAATGGAACATCATCTTCCTGGTCGCCTGTTTACTCCCTATGGGCATAGCGATGGAAAAAAGCGGTGCGGCCGCTTACTTGGCAGGAAATGTTATTAAAGCTGTTGGTGGTTATGGACCCGCATGCACCATGCTTTCCTTGCTTCTACTATCAAGCCTCACGTCACAGGCCCTAGACAGCAGTTTAGGAGTTATATTAATAGCGCCCATTGCATTGAGAACAGCCGAGGCTATGGGTATAAGCCCCTATTCGCTGGTTATGGCTGTAGCCTTAGGCGCCTCAATCGCATTTTTAACCCCTTTCAGCCATAGGGCTAACCTCCTTGTTATGGGGGCGGGAGGATACTGTGTAAAAGATTATTTCAAGGTTGGCCTTCCGTTGACAGTTATAGCAGTTGTAGTTTTAATGCTTACAATCCCTCTTGCCTTTCCACTTTAGAAAAGAACCCCTCCCAAAAAAACACAAAAGATCAGGGGGTTATTGGTGCAAGATTTAGGTAGCCTTACTTTGTCTCTCCTAAAGGTGCGGTGCTACTTTTAAAAGGTACAGAGTTACTTTCTTAAAGCCTTTCTCAAGAAAATCAGTAGGTTATCTTTTAGAAAATTTGAGGGTTCTTTTTTTACCCTAAGCCGTACTGCTGTACCTTTGAAATAAGGTTTGAGCGTGATATACCCAAGATCCTAGCAGCTTCACTCTTGTTGCCGCCAGCCTTGCTAAGCGCCGCCTCAATCATATCCCTCTCTAAAGATTCAACAGCATCCTTAAGCCTGCCTTCAAAGCTAGTTTGCCGTCTTGAATCTGTATGGATTTCGCCCTGAATCTCAGGCGAAAGCACATCCGCCTCTATCACTTCACAACTACCGCTCAATACCATCGCTCTTGCAACCTCATTTTCTAACTGACGCACATTGCCAGGCCAGTGATAGTTCATAAGAAGTGCCATAGCACCTTCAGAGAAGCGCTTTGGCTTATCTGACGGTAATGATTTAAGGAAATGCTCAACCAAAACCGGAATATCTTCTTTTCTCTCTCTTAGGGGAGGAAGGTGTATCCTCACGCCGCAGATGCGATAGTATAAATCCTCTCGAAACTTACCTTCTTTTATAAGCTCATTTAAATCCTTATTTGTAGCAGCTACAATCCTTACATCAACCTTTTTTTCCCTAGTATCCCCAACAGGCATAAAAGTACCATCCTGAAGAACCCTTAGAAGCTTGGCTTGGAGAGAAGGAGGCATCTCACCTAATTCATCCAAGAAAAAAGTGCCATTATCCGCAACTTCAAAAAGCCCTCTCTTTGCAGAATGAGCGCCTGTATAAGCACCCTTTACATGTCCAAACAACTCTGACTCAAGAAGGGTTTCACTAAAGGCCGAGCAGTTCTGCACAACAAAAGGGTTTTCCC
>RFKT01000212.1 GCA_003694225.1 Candidatus Dadabacteria bacterium | reverse complement strand
GTCCCTAATGATTATAGTAGGAGCGTCCCTTTTTGCGTGAGAAAAGGTTGCTCTTGTCTCTTCATGGTTGTATTTGCCGTGGACAACAACAGTATATCCGCTCTGTCCAAGCTGGTGCGCCCGCTTCCATACCTTTTCCACAAAGGGACAGGTGGTGTTATACAGGCATGGATCAATCCCTCGGCTTTTAAGCTTATCTAAAAGCTCGGGAGTGGTTCCAAAAGCCGGTATAATGACGATATCATCTGAGGTGAGTTCGGCAAAATCTATAAGCTGCTCTCCTTCCGTAGTTCTCAGGAACCTCACCCCCTTTTTCTGCAAATCCTCATTTACATAAAAGTTGTGTATCATCTCGCTAAGGAGAAAAATCCTTTTCCCGGGATTTTCTGATATAGCCCGATAAGCTATCTCTATGGCGTTCTGAACACCAAAGCAAAACCCGAAAAAGCGGGCTATCTTAAAGGAAACCGCGCCAAGATCTATCTCTGTTGGAGAAAAATCCTTCTTCCTGTGATCTGCCTCTTTCCGGATATGTTTTATAAGGGATATCTGGTCTGACAGATAATAGCTGGGTATGTTAAATTCTCTTGCCATATTGTACTGTTATATCAAATCAGGAGCTGGTTTGCATCCAGCAATAATTTGTCTTTATTTTATCTTTTCAATGGATTATAAAAAGATCTCCGTCAATCTTGCCCAGCTTTTTGGGCCATTGGCGGTGATTTCCCTTAGTCATACTAGGAGAGGTTATGATACCAACCATAACATTGAACAGATTTATAAGGCAGGAAGAAAAGGCCCATCCATATGCAACTGGAGAGCTGACAGACCTTCTTTATTCTATAGGTCTTGCAGTTAAGATGATAAGCCATCTTGTAGCTACTGCAGGGTATAAGGGGCTTCACGGATATACAGACAAGGTGAATATTCAGGGCGAGATTGTCCACAAACTTGACCAAGAAGCAGATGAAATCCTTATGGAGATCTTAAGCTCCTGCGGGCATTTTGGATCGTTGGTCTCAGAAGAAAGGGATCAGGTAGTTACTACGCCTTTTGAAAGTAAAGTAGCAAAATACGCTGTGGCATTTGATCCTCTAGACGGATCCAGCAATATTGGCTCAAATATACCTGTAGGAACAATTTTTACCGTTTTTAAGCGGAAAACCCCTGAAGAGCCCCCCGGCATTGATGACATGCTTCAGCCAGGTAGAAACGTTGTAGCTGCAGGATACGCCGTATACGGCTCTATGACCTCTTTTGTCTACACATGTGGAAGCGGTGTGCATGGGTTTACTCTAGATCCGGAAATAGGTGAGTTTGTTTTGACGGAAGAGGAAATTAAAATTCCAGAATCAGGCTCTATATACAGTGTAAACGAAGGATACTGGGAGCTTTGGGATGATAAGACAAGAGATGCCGTAAGGCGATTGAAAGAAAGCGACAACCCTTTGGGAAAGCCTTACACAAGCAGATATGTAGGCTCTCTTGTATCGGATTTTGATAGGACACTCAGAAGAGGAGGTATTTTTCTCCATCCAGCAAACAAAAAGAGAGAGCGTGGAAAGTTGCGGCTTCTTTATGAGTGTATCCCCTTATCCTACATCGCACATGTAGCCGGCGGAATTGGAACAGACGGCTCAGTAAATGTGATAGATATCGAGCCAAAAAGCATCCATGAGAGGTGTCCCCTCATTATTGGTAGCAAAAAAGAGGTTGAATGGTTTTTAGAGATTCTAAATAACAATCAATAAATAGCAGATTTTTATAAAAAGCTGCTCATTGGAAATCCCCTTACAGGGGGATGGTTAATCCTGAACCGTCTGGGCGTCATGCCAAGATGCAATATCAATAGTTATACATAACCTATCACCGACCCTTTCCTGCTCAAAGCTTCCGAACAGTTCCTTGAAAATCTGTTTCATCCTTATATTTTCATCGAGCACCACCGCTTTTAGCTTGGTAATGCCCTCTTTCTTGGCTATAGATCCTATTAATTCGACCATATATTTACCTATCCCCCTTCCTTGATACTCATCGTGAACTGTAAACGCCACTTCTGCGCTGGTACCATCATATTCAAGGTAATACCTCCCCACTGCTATAAGCCTCTCCCTGCCTCCAACTTTTACAAAACCGCCTATGGCCATTGAGTTATGATAATCGATTGCAACAAGCTTTTGAAATTGCTCAGAGCTTAAATTCTTAACATGCATACCAAATCTCATGTAGGTTGTCCTTTCGGATTGGGAGTAGAACAACTCTCTAAGCTTTTTTTCATCTGTGGGCTTAATAGGCCTAAAAAAAACATTCAATCCGCCAAATTCACGATTTCTTTCAAGGTCAACCCTGTATCGCTCTGCCTCCAAAGGAAGAATCTGATTACTATCTATATATCCAAGTTCCGCTGCGCGTTCTGCCAAACTCTTTCTAAAAGATGGATGCGCTATCTGTATTAAAGCTATTGCCCTCTCTCTAATGGTCTTTCCTTTAAGACTGGCTATCCCATATTCCGTTACAACAAAATCAACATCTGCCCTTGTAGTGACCACACCGGTGCCCTCTGTAAGTACTGGGACGATCCGGGAAACAGTGCCTCCCTTAGCTGTTGCTGGTAATCCAATGATTGACCTGCCACCTTTGGAGCCTGCGGCTCCACGGATAAAATCAACCTGTCCTCCAACGCCGCTATAAAATCTCGTGCCAATAGAATCCGCGGCAACTTGTCCCGTAAGATCTACTTGCAGTGCAGAATTAATCGAGACCATTTTATTGTTCTTAGCAATCACAAATGGATCATTTACATAATCACACGGATAAAATTCAAACAATGGGCTGTCATTAACAGCATCATAAAGGGCCTTTGTTCCCATGCAAAAGGAGACCACAATCTTATTTCTATGGATAGTTTTGCACTTGCCATTAATGACCCCACTTTCAATTAACGGCAGGATTCCATCTGAAACCATTTCAGAGTGAATTCCTAAGTTCCGCTTGTTTCCCAACTCAGAAAGTACAGCATTAGGTATAGCGCCTATGCCAAGTTGGAGGGTAGACCCATCCTCTATCAACCTTGACACATATTTCCCTATCCAAGCGGCAACAGCAGTATTTTCAGGGATATCCAGTTCAAGAATGGGCTCTGAATATTCGACAAAGGCATCAATATCATCTACATGAATATAAGAATCTCCATTAGTCCAAGGCATCTGATCATTAACTTGGGCAATTACATAACTCGCACTCTCCGCGGCCGCCTTGATGATATCTACAGCAACCCCTAAACTGCACAACCCTTGTCTAGGGTAAGTAGTCTGGATAAGCGCCACGTCGATTGGCAGCTTCCCATTCCTAAACATCTTCGGTATTTCATGCAAAAAACACGGGGTATAATCAGCAAGCCCGGCTCCAACAGCCTCTCGCATGTTTGCCCCTATAAAAAGCGCATTATGCCTTACTTTTCCCACAAAAGACCTGTCAGCATAAGGCGCCGTCCCTACAGTTAATATGTGAACAACCTCAATATCAGCCAAAGGGGAAACCTTTTCAGAAAAAACCCTTACAAGATGCTGTGGCTCAGCTGTACCTGAACCAATAAAGACCCTCTGTCCGCTTTTAAGGCAATCAAGCGCCTTTTCTGCTGTAACAAAATTGATTCCTGAACTATTTTTAGCCACGGCCAGTCTTCCACTTGAGCATATACGGTATTTCTATACGATAACAGTTAAGATGGCAAAAATCTCCTTATTGACACAACAAAAACCACGAAATACCCTCTGATAGCAATGGAAATAGGAAATACAGATATAGTTAACGTTGAAGGAATATATGCAAAGCTAGAGTGCTCAAACCCCTGCGGCAGCATAAAGGATAGGATTGCCTATTACATACTTACAAAAAGCCAAAAAATAGGCATTCTTAAGAAAGGCATGACCATCGTTGAAGCTTCAAGTGGCAATACAGGGATTGCTATCAGCTATTATGGACGAAAAATGGGCTTCCCGGTTACAATAGTTATGCCTGAGAACATGACTGAAGAAAGAAAAGAGATTATTAGAGCAAACGGGGCTAATCTCATCCTCTGTTCTAAGGAAGGAAGCTTTGCCGAAGCTGCTAAGATCAGGGATGAAATGGCCTCATCTCCTGATTTCTTTAGCACTGACCAGTTCTCCAATCCCCTCAACGTTGAATGCCACAAACTTACTACAGGTCAGGAAATAATTTTACAAATGCAAGGGAAAAGGATTGATGCCTTTGTGGCTGGAGTGGGAACAGGTGGAACCCTTATAGGTGTTGGCAGTGCTTTAAAAGAGCATTTTCCAAATATAAGGATAGTAGCGGTGGAACCGGCAGAATCAGCCGTTATGAGCGGGAAAGAGCCGGCCCCTCATGGCATTCCGGGAATAGGAGACGGATTTATTCCAGACATAGTGTCTGACGGTAAAGGGGGTATAACTCCCCTTATTGATGAGATCATTACTATTCGCAGCAAAGATGCTCAGGAAGCGGCTCAGATGATAGCGTCTGAATATGGCTTGTGTGTGGGCATCTCTTCAGGGGCAAATTTTTTAGCCGCATTAACTCTAAAGGCTCGAGGATTGCAAACTGTAACTGTTTTTCCAGACGGCTTTAACAGATATAAATCATTGGGATTGTCGAAATGTAAGTCACCTGCATGCAGTGTAAAATATGATTGCAATGAGATCCTTAATTATTAACTCTCATTTGCTAATCTTCTTGGAACAATTTTAGAGCGCCGATTCAATTATAACTTCCATTTATCATAAGGCAAAACAAACTGAACGCCGAGGGATCTACTGTCATGAACCATACCAAAATCAGAGGGATTCCATAATCTGCTTATATAAAAGCTATACCTTAGTTTTTTTAGATCCGCGCAATCTAACTCTACTATTCTCTGTGAAAAATCCCTCAACTCAATGTCCTCAAGCTGCCCCAAAGAGCTCTTTACACTTACCTTGACCGGATTCCTGGCCACATCGGGATTAATGGCCCTGAGGGAAATTCGTCCTATGCCATCATCGCAGCTAACCCATCCTACCCCCTTCTTGCGGCTCCATTCTATTATCTCCTTGGTAGATTTATTAAACTCCGCAGGATAAAAGCCGTATTGGCTTAAGTACGAGCGATACAAAATCGCCCCGAAAAGGAATACCATTACCGCCTTTTTTAATAGGGAAAATCTGGCTAAAAGCAACTTTGGTTTATGCTCTAGACAAAGAGAAGAAACAAAAGCGGTCAAAACCAATACCTCATCAAAGTTAAGATGAGGCCCAAAGAAAAGCATTATAAGAAGAGCAAGGGGAGCATTTCCTACAATGCCTTTAACATCTTCCTTTACCTTAAATGCTGAGATCACTGCCAGCAGTCCTATAAACCCCACTATGCCCATC
>RFKT01000211.1 GCA_003694225.1 Candidatus Dadabacteria bacterium | reverse complement strand
TCATTTGTGATTACTGGTTCATTAAGCAAGCCGAGGAAGGAAATAGCTCAGATGATAGAAGAGGGGGGCGGAAGGGTCTTATCAGCTATAAGCAGAAAAACGGATTATCTCGTATGCGGGGAAAACCCAGGATCCAAGCTTCAAAAAGCAAAGGAAAGCGGCGTCAAGATTATTTCTGAGTCAGATCTTTATGGGATGATAGGCAATCCCAAGTAGGCTTATCTTTGCACACATTTGCCATAAGCGGGAAAGTGGGTAAAATGCTTCAATCTTAGTGAAGAGGTAAGATTATGGCTGACACTATTGATAGTAAGAATATTGTAAGAACCCGTTTTGCTCCAAGCCCTACAGGCTTCCTCCACGTTGGAGGGGTGAGGACCAATTTTTACGCTTGGCTTTTGGCTAGGCGGTTTGGTGGCAAGTTTGTGTTAAGAATTGAGGACACAGATCGGGAAAGGTTTGTGCCGGGAGCGGTGCAGTCCATCTTGGAAGATCTTCAATGGTTGGGAATCGATATTGACGAAGGCCCAACGGCTGAAGAGCTAAAGCGGTGCGATCCTACCTACACCGGATCGTTTAACTATGGGGGCCCATACGGACCGTATGTGCAGAGCCAGCGTATTGAGAGATACAAGGAGGTAGCAGAAAGGCTGGTGGAGATGGGCTACGCCTATAGGTGTGACTGCACACCTGAGATGCTCAAAAAGGAGCGGGAAGAGCAGATGGCAAGGAGAGAGCCTCCCGGATATAGTGGCTACTGCCGGACGAGAAATGTGCCTGCTGACACAAAACATGTAATAAGGCTAAAGATCCCTGAAAGGGAGTCTATATATCTGGATGATGCTGTAAAGGGAAGGATAGTATGGGATAAGATCTCCCTTAGGGATACTGTTCTTCTTAAAAGCGACGGTTTTCCTACATATCACTTGGCTGTAGTGGTGGATGACCACGATATGAAGATATCCCATGTAATGAGGGGAGAAGAGTGGATCTCTACAGCCCCTGTGCATATCCTGCTTTACAGGGCGCTTGGCTGGAAGATGCCAGTTTTTTGCCACCTTCCAAGTGTATTGGGACAGGACGGAAAAAAATTGTCCAAAAGGCACGGGGCAACCAATATTTCAGCATTTAGGCGGGAGGGATATCTACCGGAAGCGCTTCTTAACCTTCTCCTCTTGGTCGGATGGAATCCCGGAGAAGGGGAAGAGCAGGAGATCTTTACAAGGGAAGAGATGATTCGCCGATTTACGATTGAAAATATAAATAAAGCAGCCGCCGTTTTTTCCTATGACAAGCTTAAATGGATGAACGGGGTTTATATCAGAAATATGCCGCAAGAGCGTTTTATAAAAGAGGCAGAGGCAGTGTGCCTTGATGCCGGAATTCAGGTAGATGAACACCGTTTGAGAGATATTGCGCCCTATGTGCAAGAGAGAATCAAGCTTCTTACTGAAGTCCCTGATATGGTCAAGTTCCTCTTTGTGGAAGAGCTTGAAAGAGATTACGGTACAATGTTTAAAAAGGGCCTCCCTCCTGATATGTCGCTAAAGGTGTTAAGGGTTTCTCTTGAGAAATTAGAAGGGATCGAGGATTTCACTGTAAGTAGGATCGAAGAGACACTAAGAGAAGTACCCCAGGAGCTGGATCTAAAGGTGGGGAAGGCATTTGTTGTAATCCGCATAGCTGTCACAGGCCAGAAGGTAACGCCTCCCCTCTTTGAGTCAATTTATGCATTAGGTAGAGAGACTGCTATAAAGAGGCTTAAAGAAGCTATAGAGGAGATAGAATCTGAGCATTATAGAGCCAAAGAAGGGTGAGAGAACGTCTACGCCATTTGGATAGTCCCTGCTGACTCTGGGGGTCTATTGACTGCCATCTGCCATTTTGATAGACTCCTCCCGCCTGCCATCTGGGATGCAGGGGTTTATCAGAGGAGGAGTAACGACGCAATTTCTTCCGGGAAGTAATCTGGAAGGAATTACCTCGTTTCTTCTTTTCCTTTGATTTCTCCTCGTTGTTACCTCCCTGAGGCAGGCGATTGATATAGTTGAAAAGGCAATGTTATGGGGAGTTCAAAGGCTTTAAATAAATCATCCGTTATAGAGAAGTTCAGACGGCATGATAACGACTGCGGTTCCGCTGAGGTGCAGATAGCGATCCTTACTGAAAGGATCAATCATCTCGCTGGGCACTTTGCTGTCCACAGAAATGACAAGCACTCAAGGCGGGGCATGATAAACTTAGTAAATAAAAGGAAGAAGCTCCTTAAGTACCTTAGGGAGAGCAACCCTGAAGTTTACAAAGAAACCATAGCCAAACTAGGATTAAGAAAATAGCTATTGGGAATATTGTTTTAAGCAATATAGGTAATTTTTACGATTAGGCTATAGAGTTTCTTGTTTTTTAAGCCTTAATCCCCGCCATTAACAAATCATTTTTGTGTGATGAGCATTTTATTTAGAACATGTTGCTCTAGTAAAAATAAAAAACATGGAGAGAAAAATTATGAGTAATGTACATATTGTTAAAACTGAGTTTCACGGAAGGGAGTTTTCCCTTGAAACAGGCCGGCTTGCAAATCAAGCTCAAGGAGCTGTGCTGGTCAGATATGGAGACACGGCCGTTTTAGTCACTGTTGGGGTGGGAGATGAAAAGGCTGCTGATTTTCTCCCTCTTTCTGTAGATTATGTTGAAAAGACCTATGCTGCTGGAAAGATTCCTGGCGGTTATTTTAAACGCGAGGGCAAATTAAGTGAGCATGAAACCCTTACATCAAGGCTTATAGATAGGCCGTGCCGTCCTCTCTTCCCTAAGGGGTTTCGCCGGGAGGTGCAGATCATCGCTACAGTTCTCTCCGCTGATCCTGACAGCCAACCGGATGTGCTGGCTATCTGCGGTGCATCTGCGGCGCTTATGCTTTCCGGCCTGCCGTTTGAAGGCCCTATTGCTGGAGTCAGAGTGGCACGCTCATCGGGCTCCCTTGTCATAAATCCCCTTGAAAAGCAGAGAGAAGAGACAGATTTAAACATGATTGTTGCGGGCTCTGAAAACGCAATAGTAATGGTTGAAGGGGGTGCCAGAGAAGTTCCGGAAGATGAGGTTATAGAAAGCCTATACTTTGCCCAGAGAGAGCTTCAAAAGATTATAGAACTCCAAAAAGAGCTTATCTCAAAGGTAGAAATCAAACCTGTTGAATTTGAGATACCCGCTCCTCCTGAGGATCTTAAAGAAAAGGTAAGCTCTGAAGCCACAGAAAAGATAAAGGAGATCATACTTATTCAAGATAAGTTTGAAAGGAGGGATGCCTTAAAAGATCTGCGTGAAACACTAGTTGAAAAACTTGTGGATGAAGCCGATGAAGAGCCTGAGGAAAAGGCTTCTTTTATAGCTTCAGAGATTGAAGAGATATATAACACCTTAGTGCGGGAGAGGGTGTTAAAGGAAGGGGCAAGGCTTGATGGCAGAGACACCAAAACCGTCAGGCCTATAACAATTGAAACAGGAATTCTTCCTAGGGTTCACGGCTCAGCCTTATTTACAAGAGGGCAGACTCAGGCGCTCGTAACTGCCACACTCGGAACTACCACAGAGGCTCAGAGGCTAGACGGCCTTATGGGAGATGATGAGAAAAGCTTTATGCTTCACTATAACTTCCCGCCTTACAGCGTGGGTGAAGTCAGGTTTTTGCGTGCACCGGGAAGGAGAGAGATCGGGCACGGTGCGCTCGCTGAACGATCCATAAAGCCGCTTCTTCCTTCTCAGGAGGAATTTCCATATGTCATAAGGGTCGTTTCAGAAATACTGGAGAGCAACGGCTCAAGCTCTATGGCATCTGTTTGTGGCGCTTCTTTAGCCTTAATGGACGCAGGGGTTCCTATGAAAGCTGCTGCCGCCGGAGTGGCAATGGGGCTTATAAATGATGAAGATGGAAACTATGTAATCTTAACGGATATTCTTGGCGATGAGGATCACCTTGGTGATATGGATTTTAAGGTTGCGGGAACTGAAAAAGGCATTACAGCCTTGCAGATGGATATAAAGATTAAAGGATTAAAGAAAGAGATCGTTGTAGAGGCCATGAATCAGGCTCATGAAGCCCGTATGTTTATTTTGGGCAAGATGAATGAGGTGCTGCCTCAAGCGAGAGAGGAGCTTAGCTATTATGCTCCAAAGGCGACCACATTTAAGATAAGTACTGAAAAGATCAGGGATGTGATAGGGCCTGGCGGAAAAACCATCCGTTCAATCACAGAGTCTTTTGACGTTAAAGTAGAGATAAAGGATGACGGAACGGTAAGCATATTCAGCAGTGATCCGGAGCAGACCCAAGCGGCGATAAAGGTTATAAAGGCGCTTACAGAAGAGGCTGAGGTTGGAAAGATTTATACAGGCGTTGTAAAGAAGATTACCGATTTTGGGGCATTTGTTGAGATCCTGCCCGGTGTGTCCGGCCTTTTGCATATCTCCCAGATTCAGGATGGAAGGGTAAACAAGGTAAGCGATATAATGCAGGAAGGAGATCAGGTGCCTGTAAAGGTGCTCGATATAGACCGGCAGGGAAAGATCCGTTTATCCAGAAAAGAAGCGCTAAAGGAGCTTGCGGAGAAATAGCCGAAAGAAAGAGTCAGAGAAAAAGAGAAGGTGTAAGGGCTGCAAGCGGCGCTAGCATTAACCTTCTTAAATGAACCTCTCCAACACACAAGGAGAAGGGAAAGAATGCTTGCTCTCCCTTAAGTTCACTTGTTGCCCTTGGCAACGAAGGCCTCTATTAGTGGCACAGCCATTGCGCTGGTTTGGAGACCCGCATTGTTTGGCGAGTCAACCACTCCTTTAGGTGGATTGCCTTCCACTGAAGGTAGTGGAGAGACCAACAATGGTCTTGTCGGCAGCAGAGATTCTGCCTTGACTTTCACCATTCCACCTCTCTTACGTTTCCATTTGCCGTTACAATCGATGCCACTTATAGTGGAGTACTCCTCGACGAAGTCCTTGGCCTTGTCGCGGAACTCCAAACTGACATTGACAACCGCTCCCCACTGAAGCTTGTCGAAGGTAAGAATGGACTCACCTCTCTGTCGAACTCTTTCTTGTAGGAAAAAGGGCTGCGACACAAAGCTCCAAAATCCCGCCCTGTAAAACCCGCCTCTTGTCGAACTCCACCTTATGTGAGGGGGTGATCGACACGATGTGGGACCGGTAACGTCAGTGCCTTCCGACCAAGATGGGCAGCAAGCGCTTCATCGTCGCTCCTCCTTGTTTGCGAGGTTCTCCCTTTTAAGCAGGTAGGGAG
>RFKT01000027.1 GCA_003694225.1 Candidatus Dadabacteria bacterium | reverse complement strand
TTTCTTGAAAAACCTTCGGTTTTCAGGTTTTCTTAATGTCAATCGCTATTTATCTCCACCCCACCCTCCCTACGGTCGGGAGCCCCTGAAAGGGGCGATATAGCAACTCCCCGTTAAAACAGACCCCCCAATACGCTTTTCAAAAACTAGGGTTAGCGCAAACGCTGTTCTTAACGTTCCCGTCCAAGCCTTGTTTTTGCTTCCTCAGGCATCACAAGCCACGATTTTCTCACTAAGTTTGACTCTTTTGTTAGGGTATCCCATAGGGGGTCGAGATCGCTTAGGGATTTTATAGATCCATCATCCATCACAACTCGTATATTTTGCCGAGAATCGCCGGAATGAATATCTTCAGTTGAGATAGAAAAAAGATAATATTCAGGATCATACCCGGACGCTTCGACAGCTTTCTTTGCATCTCTTTCCAAGGTTTCCCTATCTTCTCCCTCCCTAATCCGAACTGTTTTAAAAAGCCGCCTGTTTAATAGCCTACTACAGAGATCAGATAAAGTCTTATCAGTGCTTTCGGACCATCGCATCACATGATACCACCACCACGACTCTCTCATAGCAAAGAGATCTTCTATTGCAACCTCCATCGGAGTATGAGAAGCCAATACAGCATCAGCGTGGCTGTCACAGAAATTCAGCTTTCCTCTTAGTGCTCTTGCACGCTTTACGATAGCCTTGTTCAGCGCTTCTGAGGAGAGCAACACCCTATGGTGATAGACCTGCCTATACATTGAGTGCCGCGCTATAGCAAAGTGTAGTATAGCGTCGAGCCTGTTTTCCCTTAGGGCAAGGTGTCCATCGGGTGTTATCGTCATCGATTCCATCAGGGCAGGGATATTATATCTGCCGTAGCTCACTCCGGCCATCACACTGTCTACAATGCACCAATTGCCGCGGTCTACATTCCACCCCCCGCCAGAAAGAACCTCCCAAGTCCATGGAGGCACGGAGTCGGACTCTGATAGTATAGAAGCCACAAGATTCGGAAGATTAGGGTCTATTTTAGAAAGAATTGAGAGGATCTCTTCATCTTCCTTGATAACCCTTATTGCTATTTCCTCATGGCAATCTCTTATATCAGGATACCATGTCTTATATGCAGTATGAGAGCCAGGCGCAATATGCCCTATATCGTGAAGCAGTGCAGCAGCGTTAACCGCTACCCTATACGGGGCTATCTCAGAAGGGATAGCCCGGTGCAACAGATTCATAAGGCAATTTGCAAGATAAGCTACGCCTAGTGAGTGTCCAAAGCGGGAATGTTCAGAGAACATATAAACGAGCCTTGCATTGCCTGTCTGAGCTATATCACGGAGCCGCTGAAACCATCTGGTGTCAACAAGATCTAAAACCACCTTTTCGTGAGGGACCGATTGGGAAAAATAGATCGTCTGGTGCACCACATCCGCAAATGCTATATCGCCACCTCCCATTATCTCCTCTCTCCAATGCTAGCCCTTAACGGTCTTATCTTAACTATCTCTATGCCAAATGTATTAATCCCTATCAGCTTGCTTGAGCTGCTGGTAATAAGTTCTACCTTGCGAACTCCTAAATCATGCAAAATCTGAGCTCCTATACCGTACTGCCTTAGCATCGTTGATGGAGTGCTTGAAGCTCCTTTTCTACCTAATAAAACCTCTTCTTTTAAAAATCCCGTCTCCGGCCGCCGAAGGTAGACAAACACACCCCTTCCCTCCTCTCCTATTTCTCTCAGTGCATAATGCACTACACCCCGTGTTGAAGTAGGCCCCCTTCCAAATACATCATTTAAGGTATGCTCTCTCTGCACCCTAGTAAGCACAGGGTCTCCATTAGTTATATCCCCTTTAACCAATGCAAGATGCTCACCTTCGTGAAGTTTAGAGTGGTAAATAAACGATTTAAATTCCCCGCCGATATATGTCGGGAGAGTTGCCTCAGCTACTTTCACTACAAATTTTTCCGTTGCAAGCCTGTAACGAATTAGATCTGATAGGAAGAAATGGACAAACCCGTTTTGTTGGGCAACAGCCCTATGCTGATCGAGAGGAAGATAGTTCCCCTCACCATCTAAAAGCTCAACAAAAAACGCTGCATCAGTAAATCCGGCTATCTTCACTATATCTAAAGCACCTTCTTTTACAGAGGTCCTCATCAAGACTCCCCCTTCTTTGGAGGTTACAGGAAATATATGGCCGGGGCTTACCAGTTTTTTCCTGTCAGGCTTCGGCTCACCCAATATCCTTACAGTACACACCCTATCCCTAACGCTTATCCCTGTTGCAACCCCTTCTCTGGCTTCTACAGAAACGCAATATCCGTGTGTGTCTGTATTGGGATTAAGAGGGAAATTTCTTCCTGCAAAGCTCATTGAGCGTAATCCCAGTTCAGAGGCCCTCTCAACCCCCAAAGCCACCATAGATAGCCCACCTGCAACTGTAATTATCCTGTTTAAGGCCTCTTCAGTGATATCCTGAGCGGGAGCAAATACAACCCCCTTTCCTGTAGAAGAACAGTCATCTGAAACAATCCCTATCTTGTTGACTTTAAACTGCGCTATCTGATTGCGAATCTCCTCCATAGTTCAACCCTATTAAATTAGGCGATAAATATCAACCAATTAGAGGTGCATTCAAGGATAACAGCCAAATTGCCGAAAATATAATCATAGTCAACCAGAGTCGGGTACACTCAAACATGGATCAGGTCTGTCCTGAAATAAAGCCTAAGAGCCCTCAGGAACTAGCCTATATTGAGGCTAGAAGGACTGCTTTTATCGCGAGATTCATAGTGCTAAGGGAGTCTAGAAGGACCCGTGCTCACAGAAAAATAGAGCAGATGGAATGGAGTCGTGAAACAACCGCTGAGGAAGTCGCTGAGATGTTCAGGCAAGCCTTCATAGAAAATGGGGATAATATGGTCCCTGTTGAAAGGGACATAAGGCGGGCACTAGCCCATGCGGATAGATCGCTAAATCATTTTATAAAGGAATATGCATCGAGAGCGACGCTTAATTTTATAGATGCGCTGTGTGACTACGAGCGCTCAAACCAGCTTCTTTTCGGAGAGGATGAGGAGCCCAAATCCGGTGGATGGAGACTCGCCCAAGAACTTGTAAGGGAAAGAGAAAAGAAAAGGAAGAACAGAGAGCCTTAAGCAGCCTTGCGGTCGCCGGCAAGCTCAAGCTCTTCAATAATCTGGTCTACCTCTTGAATCAGAGAGCCAATTGCATACATCCACACATATTGCCCGGCCTTTTTGCCTGTCAAGACCTCTGCAATCTGAGCCTTATCTTGTATCCTGTGTTTTATATAGAGGTTTTTGCCATCTGTAAGCATTACGATATCACGGGGATCTTTGTGCAGATTTGGAAGTTTCTTCCTTAGAT
>RFKT01000210.1 GCA_003694225.1 Candidatus Dadabacteria bacterium | reverse complement strand
GTATTTGTTAATATGCTCTTCCGGGTCTGCCGGGGTTAAAACCTCAGATTCATCTATAAAGTCGATTCCTATAGCCTCGAGTATCTGGGCTTCGGCAAAGTGTCCGATCCTTACCTTTGCCATTACAGGGATGCTTACAGCTTCTTTGATGGATTCAATAAGGCGCGGATCTGTCATGCGGGCTACACCGCCCTCTTTTCTTATGTCGGCTGGCACCCTTTCGAGCGCCATAACGGCGACAGCGCCCGCATCCTCCGCAATCTTTGCCTGTTCCACTGTAACAACATCCATTATGACGCCGTTACACAACATTTCAGCCAAGCCGGTCTTTAGGTTCTGGATCATTTCTTCCTCCTTATTTAATTTTTCGGGGTAAGCAATAGCAACTCAGCGCTGAGGTGTGAGTTTTCTGCTTCATGGGGCAAATTGTGCAAACTCCTAAGGTATGACCCCAACGGGACTCGAACCCGTGTTTCTGGCGTGAGAGGCCAGTGTCCTAGACCGCTAGACGATGGGGCCGTAATTTCAAGTAGTATTTTAGGTGAATATTTAAGAGGAATTGGAAAATATTTGCAAGCTTTGCCAGATATTATATAAACTAGCTAGATAGCAGTTCTATTTTCGCCCGTGGTGAAATGGTATCACGTCAGATTCTGGCTCTGAAATTCGAGGTTCGAATCCTTGCGGGCGAGCCATATTCATTTTAGCGCCTTTTTAGAAGGGAGGCACTGTTTGTTGCCAAAGAATAATGGGGATAAGAAGAAATAGGTGTTGAGGCATATTATAGTTTTCTTAGTGGGAATTTCCCTTCTTACTTCATGCACACAGAGTGGCTTTAGAGGTACACACCGTTACCTAGCTCCAGCACATGTGCATCCTGATGGTAAATTCCGCAAGCGATCTAATGCGTATTATTACCTTTTAAGGGGGCAGTTGGCATTTCGCAAGGAGAATTTTGATGAGGCGCGCATTTATCTGGCAAAGGGTTTAGAACTGCTTGCCAGCCAGTCTTCTGTCTTTAATTGGGAACTTTTTATATTGACGGTTTTAGATGGTGATTTAAAGGCAGCTGTTCGAATCTTTGAGAGAATAGTCTCTGATGATCAGTCGCCTGAAACCTTGTTTTTATATGCAAGGTTGTTAGATGGGGCTGGGTTGTATGAAAAATCTGTAGGAGTTTATTCTAAACTTGTAGTGCAAGGCGATAAAGTTTTCCCCGTATATTATGATCGGCTGGCTTATGCTGCTTACAAGGCCGGCGAATATCAAAGGGCGATAGAGCTTGGCAAGAGGGTTATCAATGCCATAAAGGACAAGTCAAGCATCTACTGTTATCTGGGAAACCTATATGGCGCTCAAGGAGATTACAAAAAGGCGGCTCAGATGTACAGAAAAGGGTATTCTAAGGATCTCTCAGTTTTTAATCAGGATCTTCTCTATGGGTTTGCCTTGATATTATCCGGCCAGAGAGAGAAGGGGGAAAAGGTTCTGAGAACAATTGCCGCATCTTCTGAAAGGGCGAAGGCACTGGGAGTAAATTTTGATGCGGAGATATTTCCGGCTTTGGACAATCTGGAAATGACAAAAGATCTTTATTTGCGCTTTGCCGAACGGTCACAGTCGGTTGGAGGAGGATTTGCCATTACAGATGCTCTTTTGCTGAGAACGGCTACTGTTATGCATTCGATTGCTTATTTAGGAATAATTGTGGCTGTCCAGCCCGATCGAAGCGATGCAATCTATTATTTGTCCTCTGCCTTTGCTTCTTTGGGAATGCGCAAGGCAGCGATTCGGACAGCTATGCGAATAGGTCGTTTGCAGTCTCTCTTTGCTGAATCGAGGGTATTTGTCGCTTATCTTTACAAAAAGCTTGGAAAGCTCAATAAGGCAGAAAACGCTCTTAAAGAAGCTATAGAAGGCGGCGCAAAGGATAGCTTTTCATTGAGCCTTATGCTTTTAGATCTTTTGATTGATCAGGGAAAATACAGTGAGGCAAAGCATACTGCTGCGAAGCTGCTAAAAGAGCACCCGAATAGCAGAAAACTGGAATTTCTTTACGGATCGATATTGTATGAGCTTGGAGAGAAGTCTCAAAGCTTAAATATTATGCGTAAGCTTTTGGAGGATAATCCGAATGACGGCGATGTGCTCAATTTTATCGCCTATTCCATTGCTCAAGGTGGTGGGGATTATAGTAGCGCCTTGGAGTATATAGGAAGAGCGCTAAAACTTGAGCCTGACAACGGATACTATATTGATACTGAAGGGTGGATCTATTTTAAGTCGGGAGATATAGGGAGGGCTGTTGTAACCCTTGAAAGGGCTGTAAACCTTACAGGGGACGATATTGTTATTATGGAGCATTATGCTGAGGCGCTTCTTGCTTCCGGTGATTTAGAAGAGGCAACAGCATATTTCGTAAGGGTGGCGCTTAAGGAACGGGAAGCGGAAACTCAGGAAGAAAAAGAGGTTACTGCAAAGGCAAAGGACGAGCTTAAGAGGCTTTTGCGCAAGCATATGAGGCTTTCTTCCATTGCAAAAAGTTACGGCTATGCGGTTGAATAAGGGTTTGGAGATTCATGTTTCTTGTCTGGCGGCCAAATTAAAGGTTGCTGTCATATTTGCAGTTGTTTTTGCTTCTTGTGCTCACTATCGTCAAGTCCGCATCTCTCATGTGATTGCAGGGGTTAAGGCTAGTAGTGATAAGATACGCACTATTAAGGCGTTGGCTCAGGTTAAGCTTTCTGTAAAGGGTAAGGTTTATCGATATAGGTACAGCATAGTGGCGGTTAGAGAGGGCTCTTATAGAGTGGAAATCTTCCCTCAAAATGCTGCAAAGGGGGTATTTGCCGCGGTGTCTGATGGGAGGAGTTCGCTGTTTCTTGATTTTGTTAAGCATCGGAAGGCATCTTATTCGGATTCGAACCGGGCTCTAAGGGAGATTTTTGGGGTTAACATTAAAGGAGGAGATCTTGTCTGGATCCTATCGGGATTACTTCCCGGAAGACTCATTAAGGATCCTAATAAGGTAGTGACATGCCCTGCTGAGTATTCTCTCTGTTATTTTAAGAATGCTTTAGGTTATAAAAAAATAAGCTTTTATCCGCGAACATTAAGGCTTCAGGCTTTGGAGTTTTTCTCGAATGTAGCGGGAGCTCTACCAGCAAGGCTTGAGTATAGCGGAACGAAAAATCGCGAGGGCTTTTTGTTCCCAGATGTAATTGTTATTCGGGGAAGAGGCATAGAGGCAGAGATTAAGCTCTCTGTGGTAAGGATAAATGAAAAGGTGGACAGAGGGCTTTTTGATCCTTCTTATTTGATGTAGGCACTGGCATGTAGGTAGTAACGATGTCTCAAGGCAAGGCTATATCTGCTCTGAGGACTAGTGATGAGGCTCATATTGAGCCAGTCCTTACTATTGATAACAGAAGTTATCTTTTTTATGGGGATAATCTCACTATTATGAAAACTCTTTTTCCCTCTTATGCTGGGAAGATAACAGTAATATATGCCGATCCGCCGTTTTATACTGGAGATACCTTCTTTTCATCTGGCGCTCTTAAGGGGGGAGAGGAGGGAAGGATCCATGCGTATTCGGATCTGTGGAAAGGAGGAAGAGAAGAGTACCTCGCTTTTATGCGGGAGAGGATAGCGCTCTTTCGGGAGTTATTAAGCCCTGCAGGCTCTCTTTATCTTCACTGTGATTGGCGCACTTCAGCGCGGTTTAAGCTTCTGTTGGATGATATATTTGGTGAGAGAAATTATGTTAATGAGTGCATCTGGTACTATAAGACGGGTGGCGCTCCCCGAAAGCTTGGATACGGGAAAAAGCACGACACAATACACTTTGTTGTAAAGGATAGGAACAAGGCCGTCTGGAATCCACAACGGGAGAGGTCTTATCTTTCTCACAGGTATGGGTATTCCAATGTAGAGATTAAGTCTGATGAGAGGGGATATTATCGTGATGTGCTTTTAAGGGATGTTTGGGATATCCCTGCCTTAAGGGGAAATCAGCCAGAGAGGGTAGACTATCCCACTCAAAAGCCCGAAGCTTTGCTTGAAAAGATTATTCTTTCTTCATCAAATGAAGGCGATATAGTGGCTGATTTTTTCTGCGGATCGGGCACTACCGGTGTTGTGGCTCAAAGGCTTAACCGCCGGTGGATCTTATGCGATTCCTCTAAGTATGCAATCTCAATTACGGTGGAGAGGCTTAGGGGGCGACGACGAATAAAAGCATAAAGCATAGGATAACCAAAAAATTCTCCGTAGATTTAGGATGTTAGGGGAAGGAGGATTTGGCTCTCCCCCGGTACCGCCAAGGTGCGGGGCTACTT
>RFKT01000209.1 GCA_003694225.1 Candidatus Dadabacteria bacterium | reverse complement strand
CTGGTATCTTTTCATCGACAAAGAGAAATTCAAAGAGGCGGCTTATGCCGGTAGCCTCGATCTCCCTGAACTTGGAGATATTCTCCCTTATAAGCCATACATAAAGGCCTGCGTCTCTATCGGCGCTTCCGTAGTACTGATCGGCAAAGCTTGAAAGAAGGGCTCTTTTATTCAGAGCAAAGACAACCGCAAAAATAACAGCGGCAGTTAAAAAAAGGGCTTTCTTCCCTGAGAGACATCCAGGAAAAGGGCGTTCAGCGGTTCCTTTCATATCTGAGATCTATACCATCAAATATGATTTGTCTCCATATTAATAGGAGTGTACCCTATTCATTATGTTAGTGGAATTTACAAAGACTGCTCTATGTCTATGGCTTTTATTCTCTTCAGTTAATGTGTTAGCTGAAAACCTATGCTTTATATCAAAAGAAGCCATTTCAGAGGCATCACTTATAAGGGGGTTAAAAGCGCTAAAGGATGTGCCGTGTCTGAGCCACTCTAAAGCCGAGATCAAGAAGGCCATTTTGCAATCTATAAAGGAGAAAATACCGGATTCAAAGTTAAAGGCAGAGGAGTCTTTGTATAAGATACTCGGCCTGCTGCCCGAAGACTTTAACTATAAAAAAGGGATTGTAGATCTCTACCTCTCTCAGCTTGGTGGGTATTACGATCCCAAGAGAGATTTCTTTGTAATGGCTGACTGGATACCGGCGCAGCTTCAGATAACGGTTGCGATACATGAGCTTACGCACGCCCTTCAGGATCAGCATTTTAATCTTGACGCCATTACCGACAATGTTGGAAGGTCAACAGACGAGCTTTTGGCGCGCACTGCCCTTATAGAGGGAGATGCAACAGCCGTAATGCTTGATTACAGCAGGCTCCTTTCCAACATGCCGAAACTATCAGAAGAAAATGACGTATCTTCCTTTATCTTTTCAAGCACTGCTGCGGTAGAATTTCTCTCTCAGAACTCAAATGTCCCTCAGAGCATGAAGGCATTTTTAATCTTCCCTTACACAACGGGGCTAAAATTTGTCCACTTTCTCTTAAAAAGAGGGGGATATAAAGAAGTTAATAAGGCATATAAAAGGCTTCCAGGGTCAACAGAGGAGATCCTGCATCCGGAAAAGTACTTGGCTAAAAAGAGGGATTACATAATTCCAACACTACCCGATTCTTTCTCGAATCTCCCTATGCGCTATAAGGATACCATTGGAGAGTTCGGCGTAAGCGTCCTCTGCTCTCAGCATTTAAAGGGAAGCAAAATGTGTCTTGCAGCTGCAAACGGATGGGGAGGGGATCGCGTAGGGCTTTATTACGCAAATGGCGGAAAGGCTGCTGCTGTTCTTTGGAAAACATCCTGGGATAGCAAAAATGATGCAGAGGAATTTTTTTTGATGATGAAAGATCTTTTGTCAAAACGGTATGGCCCCACTAAAAGCACATCCAAAGAAGCCTTATCTTTTGCATCTAAAGGTGTTAAGGCATTTATATCTAAGGAAAAGGCAAGAGTAACAGTTGTCTTTAACAGAAACCCTTAATCTAACAATGGATGAATCGGCTTTTTCAAAGGAGGCACTAGAACGTCCTCTCCCAGCTCTGCTGAAGCCCCTGGGAAGAGACCTAGAACCCATAACAAAACATTGTGTATTTTTAGCCAACTGCCTCTACAGCCTTGCAAATTTATGATGGCTATTATTTTATTGTAGCTATTTACTGCGGTATCAAAGGAGATGGCATGTACATAGTCACAGGTGGAGCCGGTTTTATAGGAAGCGCTTTTTTGGCCAAGCTCAACTCAATGGGTGTCGAGCGGATTATAGTCGTAGACAATCTTGGCAAAAGCGACAAATGGAAGAATCTTAATGGTAAGATTTTTCTCGACTATATCCACAAAAACGACTTTATAGAAGCCCTTTACCAGAATAAGTTTTCAACTTCAATAAAGGCGATAATTCACATGGGGGCTTGCTCTTCAACCACAGAGAGGGATGCGGAATATATGCTAAGGAACAATTACCTATACACAAAGTCTCTTTCTGAATGGGCAATCTCAAATAAGGTAAGGTTTATCTATGCAAGCTCGGCCGCGACGTACGGAAAGGGTGAGAATGGATATTCCGATTCTCACTCCAAGATACCACTGTTAAGGCCTCTTAACATATACGGCTTCTCAAAACAGCTCTTTGACCTATGGGCGCTTAAAACAGGCGCTATCTCTGAAATTACCGGAATAAAATTCTTTAACGTGTTTGGCCCCAATGAGTATCACAAGGGCGATATGGCAAGTGTAGTTTACAAGGCATTTAACACTATTCAACAAACTGGAAAGGTGCGCCTCTTTAAATCCCATAATCCAAAATATAAGGATGGGGAGTTTGTTAGGGATTTCATCTACATTAAGGATTGCGTGGAAGTCTTATGGTGGTTCTTTGAAAATGAGGGGAAAACTGGAATCTTTAATTTAGGTACAGGGAAGGCAAGGTCATGGAACGATCTTGCATCGGCGATATTCAAGGCTATGGGCAAAAAAGAGGAAATTGAATATATAGATATGCCTGAAGAGATCCGGGGACAATACCAGTACCATACAGAGGCTGAGATGGAAAAGCTCAGGCAGGCAGGGTGCGCTTTTGCCTTTTCCTCCCTTGAAGACAGCATAGAAGATTACGTAAAGAATTACCTGATGGCGGAAAATTGTTATATCTAAAATGTTATATCTAATACCAAATAATTAATTCTTATCTGCCGTCATCAAGGTAATATACACTAGCCCCAAAGCCTGAAGTGATGCCCCTATCACTGGAAAATGAATCGAGTCTAACATTGATATTCGCCCACAGCAGATCTTCCGGGTTAAAATCTGCCTCCTCAAGAATATCCCCTTCAATCGAGATGTCATCCATCCACTCAAAAGAAACCCTTCCACCTGCATCCAGAAAATACGGTGAGAGGTGCTCAAAGACTATTGAGGTTTTTCCTAGATAACCCGCAAGAGCATCATCGTACTCAATTCCAAAGCTTGAGTCCCTTTCATCCAGTGATTCCTCATCTATTTCAAATGGCTCTTGAAACTTTATAGCCTCATCCTTTGTCTCAGTCACATACTCAGACGCCACCTTGGGGTTGCCAAATTCATCCCTGGCTTTTTCAATCGGATAAAAGAGATAGACAGCTGTATCCGGAGTGTTAAACATAAGGCAAACGGATGTGTGGATATCCTTTTCATCGTGATATCCGGGACAGGTTTTAAGCCGCTGCTTCTCCTCCAAGACCCACTTTGTCATGATCTCTTTTAAGGATGTAGCGGCATTTGCAAGATCTAAAATTCTTTTCCACACTTCATCCGTACACTCTTTAGTTCTGTGAAGTTCTATGCCGTTTTCAAGGGTTAATCTCTCTACTATTTCCTCCATCTTGACATCTCCATAAAATGCTAAGGTTTAACGGCGTGCCGCATAGTTCCTTTATTACTTATAATCATCATTTCCAACAAAAAATCCCGAAAAAATTATACCCAAACGGCATGACCATAAGTCTGCCCGCAAATTCAACGAGTTAGAAAATAAGATGCTCCCCCCAGAAAAGGTATGGGGCTATTTCAAAGGTGCTTTATGCAGGCAGGATGCCTGCGCTCCATATCTTCCAAAAAGGTGCGGGGCTACTTCTCCCGGAGTTTCAAAAAGAAGCTATCTAGAAAAATCAATAGATTGCCCTTTTCCTAGATCTTAATGTCTTTCTTTGTCTTCTATGGACAGCTAGTGTCTAGTCTGCCGATAAAGATATCGTTCGCTATCCCCTCTCTATACGCATTTAGTGCCTCAGTTGATGAATCTAGCCTTAGCCTTGACATATCACCTGAGGCGTTTTCCCAATTCTCATGCCAATAACTCACCGCGCGTATTCTTGGGTACCTGCCGGAAGCTAAAGATTCCAGCGCATCCTTAATCCAATTTGCTTTTTTATCCGGTTCTCCCAACCTCTCATCAACACCAAACTCAAGCAGAGCCAGTGGCTTTGTGCTTGATAGCGCTGCAAGCTTTGGGTAAGCGCGATCAAGGAGGCTTCTAAACGAAACCCACTCCTCGTCAGCATTTTGCGCACCATAAATGCTGACACCTATCCAATCAACATAATCATCTCCTGGATAATAAGCCGAGATAGTGTTCCACTTCTTTTTAGGAAAGGACTCTCCATTCACATGGAAAACCCATGTGACATTCGTCACATTTCGCGCTCGGAAGATGTTTACAATATGCCGATAAGCGTCTCGAAATCTCTCGGGCCCGTCTGCTTCTTTTGGATCTCCATACCTTCTCTTTCTTCCTTTCCCATTCCACTTTCCGTTCCACGGAAACCAATATCCGTTCACCTCTGTGCCAAACTCCACCATTAAAGGTATATTTGCTGCCTTAGCCGCATCAGCCCATGTGGCAAGCTCTCTATCAAACCTTCCGGCAATAATCCTTCTCAGCCTGTATTTTCTATCTCTCCTTGGCTTTTCAAATTTTGTCCGTGCCATCAAGCGGATAAATGGCGTTGCCCCGCTACTATGAATTATCCGAACCGCTTCCGTGGGAAATTCAATTCCCTTTTTCCAGTTATTTGAAAAATATGCCCATGCTATTGGTTTACCAATCAAATCTTCAAATTCATCTATTTTTTCTAGAGATACTCTATCTTCTGGACCTCCGAAATCAGGGAAAGCGCCGTGATATATTAAACAGTTATTAGGGAGAATTTTCTGTGCCAAAACTTCAAACATCGGAAAAGGAAATAGGATTAAAAAGAAGGCGAATATTTTAAAGAAATTACTCACTACAAATTTTTTTGAGCAAGTTTAGTAAATTTTACCCAGAGGCCCTAGAAACAGAAAAAACAATTCATACTGGAATACGTCAAGGTATATACAAAATAAATTGTCGCAACCAAAAAGCCATAGCATTACAATTCCGTGCTAAATTTTCCATTGGCTGGGATTTATAGAGCATCTGAAACTTCGCCTGCAAATTCAGGGCGTTAGGGCGAAAGAAGGGGAAGCCTATTTTTTGTTTATTCTCTAGGAATTTTTACACCTCTTCCCTGCTATACTCTCTCCCCCCGCCATAGATTGCTACTACAATATAGCAATTCCATACGCACTGAGCTACCAGTAGCGCCTATACTAAATATGGCTTGATTATTGAAAGTATGATGATTTAGGGG
>RFKT01000208.1 GCA_003694225.1 Candidatus Dadabacteria bacterium | reverse complement strand
GTTTCTAGCTCAACTATAGAGGCAAAAGGGCCCACTAGAGCCCTCTCCAGTAAGACACCTACCACCTTTTAGGTTAAATATGCAGCCTGGCGCTCCATAGTCCACATGAAGAGCATTTTCATATATAAAACCTATGTCGCTATAATTTTCGGAATTTATAGGGGGAATTTCCGGGTGCTCTTTTATGTCATATTTCGTGAAAGGCTTCTTCCCCAGAGAGCATCTGATAGAGCACTCCGTCCCTCTTTTTTGCAGTGAGATTTGCCCTTTTGTACCTTCTCGTGTAGCTGCCGCCAAGATACTCGTTTAGAAGAGATGCGACATCTGAAAGTTCTTCCCGAGCTATTCCAAAAGCCTCACTACCTCTAATTTCACCCCATTTGTCATGCGTAGGTATTGCTATGGCATCACAGAGCTCGGTAAAAAATCGCTCAAATGGAGGATAAACCAAAGTCATCTCATTGTACGCCCAGTTACTAAGCGACAGAGAAATTAAAAATAAAACAGCAAATCGAACCATAGCCAAGCCCCTAATATATATCTTTAATCGACTCAAGAGATTGAAAACTTTAGATAAATTTTTATCTCTAAAAATTACACACTTTAGAAAAGTAGTAGAATCACCGACATAACCCTTATAGCTATGCCTTAAGGATAGTAAGCTTCAGGGAAGGATAAAGGTGACAATATATTCATTTAACGCTTTAATAGTAGATCCAAATCCTCAGAACAGAAATAGATTAAAGTATGCCATATCTGTATGTGGACTCTTTAATAAGGTAATTCAAAGCCACGGTCCAGAGGATGCGGCAGCAAAACTCCTTGAACATAAAAGTGAACTTTTAACCTTAAAGTCTCCATTTTATATATTTTTCTCTTACCTGCTACGCCCCGCAGAGATTAAGGCATACATTGAACAAACAAAAGAGAAATTTCAGAGCTATACATTTAAGACTGTCTTAGTGATAAATGCGAGTCAAGAAAATAGACAGCAAATGATAGAAACAGCTATAGTCTTGGGTATTGATGGGCTTTTGTTTGAACCATATTCAGCCCAAGAGCTTTCCGAAGTGATTCAGGGAACCTTAAAACACCCTCCTTTGAAAAACGAGTTTTCTCCGCTCTCCATGCTAATAAAAGAGATAATGGCAGAGCTTGATGGAGTCGCTGAACTTCACGCATCTCAGGGAGAGAAGGCCAAAGCAGCACTTGAAGAGTTTAAACAGAGGCTGTCAATACTTGAAGGCTTTGATGAAGAAGATCTTGAAAACTACTATGCAGCCGCTGTAGAGCTATTTGGAAAAAGCAAAACCCCGAAAAAGATAAAGCCGTATCGTGGAGCAAGCCAGAGAGTTAAACAGATCTTAGAAAGGAAAAAAGCAAAGCTAGAAGCTGAAAAAGAAGAAACGCCGGAAATTCCAGCAGAAAAAAGCGCTGAATAAAACATTCCATATATCATACCAGCCAAAAAATATGCTACAAATTTATAATTTCCTCTAATAACTATGAATAAGGGGAAGAGGTTTATTCAGAAGAGAGCACAAAGGCAATATGAAGGTTGAAGCCACAAATCAAAATCAAGATCTCGCTACTGCTTTTACAAGTTTATCACTTGAAACCGCAAGATTTACCGGTGCAGCCGCTAAAGACGATCCAAGAACGCAGGATCTTCTAATAGAAACTTGGAGAGAAATGGCAGAGGCAAGATTAGAAAACGAAAGAGAGCCATCTCAAACTGTAAGTGTAGATATCCCTGAAGCCAAGCTGGCACATAGAGTAAGAGAACGTGGAGGTTCTGATAGAGTTATCCAAGCAGTTACAGATACCGCTTTTATACACGAAGATCTTTCAGAAAGAGTATGGAAATTTGGGCAAGAAAGCGCCGGCCAAAAGCCAGCAGCAGAGACATCTCCCGTTGAGGAAAGAGGGAAAGAAACAGCTGAGCAAGATCATGCTGCAACGGAAGCCGAACTATCTACACAAACACCAATAAAACCTGAAACAACATCAACACAAAAAGATGTAGAAAACTCTGCAGACTCTACCTTAAAAAATCAGCACAACGCTTTTGTGCTCGAATTCCTTAAAAGAAGATATAATAATGCCGCATAAATTTAGTGATCTCTAAGCTCTAAACCCTCGTGCTTAAAGGCGTGTTTATCTCCGATACTAAGAAAGCTTAAAAGAAGGTTTGAAAGCTCATCCTCTTCAAAAGGTTTTGCTAGATATCCGTCGCACCCCGCTTCATAACATCTCTCTTTGGCTTCAGTATCAGCGGTAAGCGCTACTATAGGCACATCTATCCCCTTCTCTTTAATCTTTTGGGTAGCCCTATAGCCATCTATATCGGGAAGAGACATATCCATAAGAATTAAAGAGATATCTTCCTTATCCGCAATATTTATCGCTTCTCTGCCAGTTCCAGCCTCAAGCACATCATAGCCAAATTTACGGAGGTAATATGAGATCAGATCCCTATTATCCTCACAATCTTCCACAAGAAGCACCTTTGTCTCCGCCCCATGAAACCTTCTTTTTCCAGAATTACTCTCAACCCCAATACCTATAGATGGATCAAGTCGGGAATTTGCCCCAGCAGATACCGAAAAAGTAAACCTGCTTCCTTCCCCATATGTACTTGCCACAGAAATCTCACCCCCCATCTGAGAAACCAGCTTACTCACGATATACAACCCAAGGCCACTGCCTTTAAAAGCCGAGCTATCCACCCCGCATTGATAATAGGGGCTAAAGATCTTTGAAAGCTTATCCCTCTCTATACCAATACCCGTATCGATCACCTCTATGCAGAGCTTATTTCCCCTCTCAAGGTAACGCCCCCTCACAGTTATGCTACCTTTTTCAGTAAACTTAATCGCATTTCCAATTAAATTTATTAATATCTGCTTAAATCGGACCGGGTCTAGTGTGCAGATCTCCGGAAAACCCCTTTCAAAAGTACAAGAAAGCGAAATCCCCTTTTCGTGCGCTTTTATCCTCAGCAGAGCCACTATATCGCCAATTAGATCCTTGACCCTGCACCTTTCAGGGGTAATCTTGAGCCCTACAGCCTCTAGTTTACATATCTCCATAATATCATTTACCATATCAAGAAGGTGATTGCTGTTACGGGCTATAGTAGTAGCTGCCTTGACGCTCTCTCCGCGCGAGCTTGAAGATTCAAGTAATCTATTCGCATACCCTATAATTGCACAGAGAGGTGTTCTAAGCTCATGGCTAATCGAAGCAAAATAATCCCTTTTTAAGGTAAGCTCAGCTTCAGTTTTCCTCTTTTCATGCCAAAGCCTCTTATACTGCTCCGCCCGTTCTATGGAATAACAAACGGATCTAGCAAGAGATTCCGAGGCTAAAGAACCATAAAACAGAAAATCCTCCGCTCCCTCTCTTATATATCCAACAGGAGGTATGGGACTTTCCTTAGATCCGATAACCACAATGGGTATCATTCGGGAAATTTTCTTGAGAGCCCTAAGACTGTCAATTTCTTGGTGGCGATCCGTATTAGAGCTATGGGCGATGAAAATGATAAGGTCAAACCCTTTGCGTTTCAAGGCGAGATCCGCAAGGGATATAGTTGCTACATAAGAGAGCGCAAAGCTGACATCCTCTCCCCAAAGGCGGAAAGGGGTTCCGCCTTCTTTAAGAAGAGACTTAACCCTTTCAAAACGCCCTATATCTCCCCCGACACAGAGAATAGAAGCCTCTGCAGTAGGCATAATCCAACCCGACAAAAATTACTCTAACACATTATTTTATCGGTAGATTTGCTAATTAAGTTTAATCGGCTCTCTATAAAAAACGCCGTAATATTTTGATTTTACAAGATTTTATTAAAAACTCACTTGTGGCAGAAAATGTAACCTTGTATCCAGCTTCTAAGGAGTCTTTACCTCAAGAGCCTTTCTAATCCTAGCTAACAGCACATCAAAAGAGGAAGTTTTATTTACAAAGTCTGTCGCACCCAATTCCAAAGAATCAGCCTCCGCTAGCTCAGAGCCGACCGCTGTAAGCACAATTACGGGGAGATTCTTTCCATTGTCAGTTTGGCGCACTGCTTTCAAAAATTCCCTCCCATCCATCACCGGCATCATAAGATCACATAAGATAAGATCTGGCTTATGACTTTTAAGATACTTCAATCCCTTAAGTCCGTTTTCAACGGCTTTTACAATATATCCCTCTCTTTCCAGACGACGGCATATCAG